>CANQBX010000192.1 GCA_947589095.1 uncultured Lachnospiraceae bacterium | reverse complement strand
TGGCCCTTGCCGGCGATTCCTTCAGGCTGTCCAGCACATACTGGATATGGAACATCCGAAGCCTCCGGTAGTGCTCCTGCACAATACGAATGTCCCGGTTCTCCCGGTTGACACGGATCGTTTCTGCGGAAGACGTCAGGACATCTGCAGCGATACGGACCAGTTCATCCAGTTCCGCCCTGTCATCCCGGTCCTGCACCAGAAGGTCGTATTCGATCTGACGCTCAAATCCTTCCTTTGCCGTCTGATAGGACAGGATGGGATGATCCCTGGGATAATCCCTGTATGTATTCTCTGTATTTGTCCCACCCATTTCAGTGGGATCCTCCCCCTCATCTGGGAGGGAGGTATCCCCGGAATAAGGGACACCCCCTACCGGTTTTGGTGGGATATCTCCCCCAAATAAGTGACACCCCCCGTAAGGGCTGGATACCTCTTTCATTTCTGCTGTTCCTCCTTCCTCCCTGATGCCGTTCAGGGCATACTGCCTTTGAGGATCCGAAGATTCCTCATGCCACCGATCTTCCCTGTCTGCCTGCACGGGCACAGCTGATTCTTTTCCATCATCCCCATCCGGATACCGTTCCGGGAATGTCAGATGTTCCAGTACGCCGGCATCGAGTGCCAGGAACAGGACATTCGGTACGGTCTGTCCGTTCAGTTCCATTGTACGGAACACCCGCTTCACCACTCCCAATTTTTCCAGCGCGATGACGGCATTCGCTGCGTCCCGCTTCGTTATTCCGAACTGATCCGCGATCTGCTGGTAGCTTCTCTGGAGAAGGTCGGACTTAAAGCGCTTCCTGTACCCAATCGTCCTGCCGCTCCCCTCATCCCGGATCTCCATCGGACGGTACCAGTAAACGATATCCGACAGAATCACGATCGCGTTCAGATATGGCTTACCGGTCTCCCTGCAGATGGTCCGGTACCAGGCGGACGGTATGACATTTCCCGTAATCTCCAGCCTTCCCAGCTGATCCACGGTTTGGTTTCCGGTACTGTATACAGTTTCCATGCTCACACTCCCCTGTCATAAAGCTGTTATCTCCGCCGAAGTTTCATAACCCTTTTTCCCAGTATCAGTCCCGGGGTTTTCCCATCCCAGATACTGCCGCACCCGTTCCGGACGGATCGCATCAATAATAAAGCTGTCCGGAAAGATCCTCCGCAGTTCCTGGGCCTGATAGGTAAAACAGAAGATCCTGCCTTCCCGGTAGTTCGGAAGGGTCAGGATCCGTCTCAGTTTCCACATCTCAAGCAGGAAGCAGAAATACACCTGCCGGCCTTCGCTGTCTGTGCCGGCCTCAAGGGAACCGCTGTCAGGACGTACAGATGCCAATGATGTCCGAAGGAAAGCTTCCAGTTTTTCCAGGCCTTTTCCGTTTGAGAGCAGCTGAAGCTGCAGCGTGGCTGCCCGTTCCATTGGGATGAAATAAAGCCTCTCATAGGTATCATCCATTCGATACAGCGTTCCTTTGAGTCCCCCGTCGCTCTTAAGGAGCCGTCCAAGCATGTTCATTCCTGTTCCGAGAAATAACGCCCCCTTTAGACATCTTCCGCTGCGGTAAAGCCTCATTTCCATCCTGCTCCTTAAATTACGCTCTGTCTTGGGCGCCCATTTCATCAGGCTGTCCATGGTATTATACAGAATGTAGCAGGATTCAGCCGCCAGTATGCCGCAGGCCCTGGATCCGCGGATTTCCAGATCCGTATCCAGCTTCCACTCCCCGCATCCATAATACGCGCCGAACGGCTGGTAAACGGCCGTGTCCGGTTTGTACGGAACAGTATGGGAGGCAGGGAACAGCTCCGGTTTTTCACTGGTGAAAATCCGTATCCCCGCCTCATAGCAGAAGATCCAGGCCATCGCCATCCGGTGCAGGCGCAGGCGCTTTTCCGGTTCACTTTTCACATGGTTGGTCGATGCAGCACCCGCCAGACAGCCGGCAACATCTTTTCCGTACTTTTCCCTCAGATACTGTTTTCCCCTCTCCCGGAGCAGATATCCACGGATGCCGTCCCCGCTTCTTACTTTTATATAGCCTTCTTTTTTCAGCCTGGTGAGGAGTGCGGCACCGTAGGAACCGGAACCGGCCGCACGTCCGACCCAGTCTGCCGGCAGTTCCCCGCTTAATGCAATCAGCAGAAGCAGTACATCTTTCTTGTCCCTGTCATTCATAATGATACCTCTTTTCCCTCCGTATCTTTCCGTATCATACCCTGCAGGCTCCATACCTGGGTACGATAACCCCTCCCCTGATTCCCTGAAAATGCCGGTTTCCCGCAGGATACACGGGTTTCTTACCCTGTCGGATTATCAGGATCCCTGGCTGCCTCTTATTTCGATATCATCTGTTTCCATCCCTTTTCCATAAGCCATACCGGGAAGCGCTCCTTTTCCATCAGAAACAGGTATGTCCTGTCCCTGCTGCCGGCAGCGGAAGTATGGAAGACATCCAGGCAATCGCCCCGGTCAGAGTTAAAAAAGAACATCCCAAGGGCGTCTGCCGCCTGCTTTTCCTCGACGTTATCATGGTCACGGATACGCCCCGCAGGAAGGCTTTCATCATACAGGTGCAGAAAG
>CANQBX010000191.1 GCA_947589095.1 uncultured Lachnospiraceae bacterium | reverse complement strand
CCGCCTGATGCTTTTTTATGAGCTAAAGTATTGATTTTTCAAGGTGCGAACCCCATTTTTAATATGGGAAGTTTGAGATGATTATAAAAAAGTCCAGAAAGATGAAAACAATCTCACTGGACCTTAAAACTGCCTCTTATCAACTTTTAACCGTCCTTCATTCCACCACTACATCCGCCGTCCCATACCGGATCACCTTCGCCAGATCCATCGGGCTCACCTCCACCTGGCAGCCCACCCTTCCGGCACTGAAATAGAATACGTCCATCTCTTTCACCGTCTCGTGGATCGTGGTCTTAAAAAATTTCTTCATGCCGATGGGCGAGCAGCCGCCATGAACATAACCGGTCAGCGGCAGAAGTTCTTTCGACTTGAGCATATCGATGGACTTCTCCCCTACTGCCTTTGCGGCTTTTTTCAAATCCAGTTCCTCTGCCACAGGGATCACGAACACATAATTCTGCCCGCTCTTTCCGACCGTCACCAGCGTCTTGAAAACGCGGCTTACGTCCTCTCCGAGCGCCCTGGCGATCTCCTCACCGCTGGTCGTGGCCGGCAGGTCGTAGGTATGGCTCTTATACGGGATCTTCTTCTGATCCAGGAGACGCATGACATTTGTTTTCTCTTCCATAACTCACTCCGCTTTCTGCCGTGCCGTTACGCGCAACCTTTCAAAGCTCCCGCTCCGTCATTCTACACGGGCAGATACTCCATCGAAATCACACCAGATATTTCTGCAGGTTCTGATACACAATCTCATACGCCTCGGCATACATGTGGACGCCCTCGATCGTGTATTCCGCCTTCAGGTTCCCGTCCGCGTCCGTCAGTCCGTCGTTGACATCAATGTACTCATAACCGTACCGGGCTGCCAGCTCCGCCACCTTGCCGTTGACCAGGCGGACATTTTCATTGGTACGCACCTTCAGCATTCCCTGGGCGCCGGGACTTAAGTCCACGCCCGCGTTCACCGGATAGTAAGCCATCACATACACCTTCGTCCGCGGCAGGCGCTCCCTGCACTGCTTAAGGATCCTCTCGTAATTGGCAAGAAGACTCTCCATCCAGTCGCGGCCATCGTCCCACTCCCGGATATCGTTGGTGCCGATATTGATAAACACCACCGACGGCTCCAGATCGAAGAGCACCGTGTCGATCTCCCGCAGGAAATCCTCGGTCGTCGTGCCGCCGATGCCGCGGTTATAGATGGTCTTCCCAAGGTCGTGGCTTGCGGCCAGCTCCGCCACCGGGAACTGCTCCATCAGGGACGAACCGGTGAAAAGAATCTGTCCCTTCTTCGCAACGCGGTTCAGGGCCCGATAACTGCGTACCTTACCGGCCTGTTCCTTTTTCATATGGGCCGCCATCTGTTCCCCGCCGGCTTTCATCGCCTCGTTCATGGATTCCTTTGTCTCTGCCATATGCGCCTCTTTTCTCCGATTTCCGATCGGTTTTTCGTTCTGTATTTCTCTGTTTCCGCTGTCGGCTTTCTTTCCTGCTGTTTCCTGCATTCCCCGGCAGCCGGTCCGTTATGTATCAGTCACATTTTACAGCAAATCGGTTCCAAATGCAACAAACGATCACCGCAGTCCCGCCACAAAGATTACCAGGGCCATAACCGCCAGAACCGTCCAGCTGATATATCTTCCTGCGATTTCCAGGTCAGACGGTTCTGCCTGTTCTGCATTTCGAATCCGAAACGCCAGATTCCAGCGGAACAGCTCGTCCGCAAACAGAATAGACAGCGCATTGAGAACGCAGACAAACGCGGCCCCGAACCAGGCAAACCATTCGCCCTTATGGGTCAGCTCGGGACCATCCATCAGCTCCAGTATGTCAGATACCGACGGCTCCATGGGATCGACGACATTTCCATTTTCATCTTTCTCGACCCCATCGCCGGTCACATAGGAAAAACGGATGTTATCTAAGGTTCCGTCCTCATTGAACAGCAGATAGTAATCCCGGTTCCTGCGCACACCCCCGCGAAACAGAACTTCTTCCCCCTGGCGGAGTTCCACGCCGGTCAGGGCTCCCGCCGTTTCCGCGTCCTGCGGAATCGCTGTCGGATCTTCTTTTGCCGTATAAGGTCCATAGGTTCGATCGCCGCACTGAAACACAACGGTTTTGTCCGCCGACACCGTAAAGCGGGCCTGCCGGCCGCGAATCTTACCGGAATACACCGTGCTGCCGTTTTCCTGACCCGGAACAAAAATCGTGTCCCTGTATTCGAATCCGACCCGCTGAACCGTCACAGAATAAACCGCCGCAAAAACCAGAGCCACAGCGGTCATGAGTATTAAGATAGTTTTTTGATAGTGATTTAAATTTCTGATTCGATCCATACCCCAGCTCCTGTTCGACTCCGCCTTGTTAAACCCTTTCATCAGTATATCACATAAGACCGTAATATGTAACTGCCGCAACGCATAAAAATACCAGCCATTTTACCGGCTGGTATTCATGAAGTAGCGGAAGGGAGATTCGAACTCTCGACACCACGGGTATGAACCGTGTGCTCTAGCCAACTGAGCTATTCCGCCATCGTGGGATATGGGGCCAACAGGGCTCGAACCTGTGACCCCCTGCTTGTAAGGCAGGTGCTCTCCCAGCTGAGCTATGACCCCATAACAGCGCGT
>CANQBX010000190.1 GCA_947589095.1 uncultured Lachnospiraceae bacterium | reverse complement strand
ATTTGAAAGCGAAACCGTTTTATCTGAACGACGAGCAGATTGCCTGGGTGGAGGATACCATCGCGGGCATGACCCTGGAGGAGAAGCTGGGACAGCTGTTCGTCCTCTTAAAGGCCGGTCCGGGCGTTGACGAGGGGCAGATCAAGTCCACGCTTGATTCTTACCATCAGGGCGGACTGCGCTGGCAGGGAGGCGATAAAGAGACAGTCTGGCTTCAGAATACGACCTACCAGAAGAACAGCAAAATTCCGCTGCTCATCGCCGCCAACTGCGACGACGGCGGCGTCGGCTGCGTGCCGGACGGGACCTTCGTGGCGACCGCGGCCCAGTGTGGGGCCGGAGAGGGAACGGAGAACGCCTACCATCTGGGCTATGTGGCCGGACGCGAGGCGTCTGCCATCGGCGTCAACTGGATGTTCAATCCGGTTTCCGACATTTTCATGAACTGGCGCAACACCATAGTCAATACCCGTTCCTTCAGTGAGGATACGGACACGGTCATCGCCAATACCCGCGCCTACATAAAGGGCATCAAGGACGCCAATCCCAATATGGCCTGCACGGCCAAGCATTTCCCCGGCGACGGTGTGGAGGAGCTGGACCAGCATCTGGCCCTGGGCGTCAATACGTTAAGCGTGGACGAGTGGAACGCAAGCTTCCGCAGGGTGTATCAGACTCTGATCGACGAGGGGCTGGAGAGTATTATGGTGGGACACATCGCCCTGCCGGAGATGAGCCGCCATCTGCGTCCGGGCATCGCGGACGCTGACATTATGCCCGCCACCCTGGCTCCGGAGCTTCTGACGGACCTGCTGAGAGGGGAGATGGGCTTTAACGGCGTCATCATCACCGACGCTTCCCATATGATAGGAATGTCGGCCACCTCCCGCCGCTGCGACGCGGTTCCGGGAGCCATTGCCGCCGGCTGTGACATGTATCTGTTCGCCAATGATGTGGAAGAGGATCTGGGCTTCATGAAAGCCGGATATGAAAAAGGAATTATCACCGAGGAGCGTCTGTCTGACGCCCTGCACCGGATCCTGGGCATGAAGGCCCATCTCCATCTCTATGAGGAGAGCGTACGCATTCCGGACAAGTCCGGCCTGGCCGTGATCGGCTGTGAGGAGCATCAGGAGTACGCGCGGCAGGCTGCCGATACCTGCGTGACCCTGGTAAAGGATACCCGCGGCCTGATACCGGTGGATCCGGAGCAGAAGAAGAGGGCCTATCTGGTCTACGTTCAGTCTACGCCTACCACCAAGGGCTATAAGGGAGACCCGGTGAAGGCAGTGGTCATCGAGGAGCTGGAGCGGGCCGGATTTACCGTGGACGTCTGTCCCAACTTCCACGACCTGGAGGTGGAAAACGGCGTATCTCCCATGAACATGGTTCATATGATGAGCCATGACAGCCGCAAGGATTTCCTGGACAGCCACGATATCGTGTTCCTGGTGATCAATGTGAAGGGCTACGCCCAGGAGAACGACGTCCGCCTCCGCTGGAGCTGCAACCACAGCCGTGAGCTGCCCTGGTACAATGAGGAGCTTCCAACCATCGGCATCAGCTTAAATTACACGAATCATCTGATCGACGTACCTCAGCTGCACACGTTCATTAACGCTTACGGTCCCACGCGGACCCATATCCGGGCCGCGATCGAAAAGGTCTGCGGAAAGAGCGAATTCATGGGCAAGGCCGGCGAGACGGTATTCTGCGGCCGCTGGGATACCAGACGTTAATGTCTTCCGGGTGAATTAGGAAAGAAAAGAGGTACTTCTTATGACGACTCAAAGCGCTCAGCGCGACATGGGCAGCGGCAGCGTCGGCAGACTGCTGCTGCAGCTCGCCATTCCTTCGGTAGTGGCCCAGGTGATAAACCTGCTGTATAACATCGTTGACCGTATCTACATCGGGCACATACCCGGCACCGGGGCCGCGGCCCTGACAGGAGTCGGCCTGTTTATGCCTATCCTCATGCTGATCAACGCTTTCTCCATGATGGCGGGTTCGGGCGGCGCGCCCCGGGCGGCGATCGCCATGGGCCAGGGCAATAAAGAGGAGGCGGAAAAGATCGTCGCCAACTGTTTTACGGTCCTGCTGTGCTTTGCTGTAGTGCTGACGGCGGTATTTTACGTCTCCGCGCCGACGCTTCTGCGCCTTTTCGGCGCCAGCGACGTGACGCTGCCTTATGCCGCCGCCTACAGCCGTATCTATATCCTGGGCAGCGTGACCGTCCTGCTGGTCATGGGCATGAATCCATTTATCACGACCCAGGGCTTTGCCAAGATCAGCATGCTGACCACTGCCATCGGAGCCGTCATCAATATTATTCTCGATCCCATCTTCATCTTTGTCCTGGGGATGGGAGTGGAGGGCGCTGCCCTGGCTACGGTGCTGAGCCAGGGGGTGGGGGCTCTGTGGATCCTCCGCTTCCTTACGGGGCCGAAGACGCTTCTGCGTCTGCGCCTTTCCAATATGCGGCTGGAGGCCGGGATCATCCTTCCCTGCCTGGGGCTTGGGGTTTCCACCTTTGTCATGCTTTCCACCGAGAGCCTGCTTTCCATCAGCTTTAATTCCAGTCTGGCCCGCTACGGCGGCGATATCGCCGTCGGCGCCATGACCGTTATCACCAGCGCCAGCCAGCTGGCGATGATGCCGATCCAGGGCGTCTG
>CANQBX010000189.1 GCA_947589095.1 uncultured Lachnospiraceae bacterium | reverse complement strand
CATCTGCCGCCGATCTTAAGCATTCTCACAAACAGGGCAAGGAACAGGAGTTCCGTCTTCTTTGTCTTGCACACCTTCTGCAGATCCACCGATACCGTATCCGCATCAAGATTTCCTTTGAAAGGCGGATTGGCCAATATCAATGTGTACATATCCCTGTCCGGATTCTGATCCGACAGACTATCCCGGTATTCAATAAATGGATTCTCTACACCGTGCGTCATCATATTCATGGCGCCTATGCGCAGCATCGTTCTGTCCATATCATAGCCATGAAACATCTCATTCATGAAATGATTCCGGTTCTGCTTATCAAGGAGCACTTCCTTCTTGTATTTTTCTCTCAGATAGTCGCCGCTTGTAATGAGGAAACCGGCGGTACCGCATGCCGGATCGCAGATAAGATCTGACGGTCTCGGATCCATCATTTCCACCATCATGCGGATGATGTGCCTCGGCGTCCGGAACTGGCCGTTTACGCCTGACTGCGCAATCTTGGAAAGCAGATACTCATAGACGTCACCCCGGATATCCGTCTGATGCAGTTCCTTCATCATGGAATAGATCTCATCCATGGCGTCTACGATCTTGGAAAGCATAAGAGGAGTATTTATCTTAAATATAGCATCGTCCATATATTTACTGTATGCGCTGTTCTTATCCCCATGAAGATTCTTAATAAATGGAAATACCCACTCCTGCACCACAGAATACATCCTCTGCGCCGGAAAGTCATGAAAGACAGACCACTTAAGCTGACTGCCATCCACCTTTCGATCCCCGATCTCCACTTCATCCGCGAAAATGCTCTTATAGGGAAGTCCCAGCATAGCCGCTTCTTTCGCGCGAAGATTATCCGTGTCGTCCAAATCTCTGATAAACATCAGATAGGTCATCTGCTCAATAACATCAAGCGGATTTGTGATTCCGCCATTCCAGAATATCTCCCACAGGCTGTCGATCTTATTGCCAAGTTCTCCGGTCATCATCCTTCTCCTTTACGATTTCTCCCTGTTCCAAACATACTTCGTGTATCTGCCGCCACCTATCTTTATGATATCCTCCGACTCCAGCAGAGCAGCAAGCGTTCTCTGCACCGTGATCTGGCTGATATCCTGACACCGCTCCATGATCTGCGATTTCGTTATTTCCCCATAGGTGCTTTGAATCAGCTTCGCAATCCGATCTGGTTTAGACAAGCCGCTGGTGATTAATACCTCCACTCTCATGGAGAAATCTCTATAAGCGGCGGCCACTACGCCGAGCATATACTGCACAAAAGGAATATAATTATTTTGTTCCTCATGCCATCCGACAGAACTTTCCTGCAGGCGCGCATAGTAAGAATCCTTCGTCTTTTCGATCAGTCGCTCAATACTGATATATTTTCCCACGATATATCCAGCTCTGTAAAGCAAAAGCAAAGTAAGAAGCCGGCTCATTCTGCCATTGCCGTCGTTGAACGGATGAATGCAGAGGAAATCCAGAATGAACATCGGGATTAAAATAAGCGGATCGATCCGGCCTTTTCCCATCGCCCTGTCAAATTCGTCGCAAAGGCTTTGCACGGCTTCCGGGGTTTCCCAGGCGGCAACCGGTTTGAACCTTACGGATTTGTTGCCCTGCGCATCCTCTTCTTCAATTACATTGTCGACAGATTTATACTTGCCGCCGATATCGTAACCTTCGAATTTATAAAGGTCTCTGTGAAGCTGCAGGATTATGTTGGGCTTGACCGGTATATGGTCGTGGCTTTCATGAATGGTGTTCAGCACATCTCTGTATCCCGCGATTTCCTGCTCATTCCTGGTCTTGGGAGTCGTCTTGTCCCTGACCAGTGCTTTCAGCCGGTCATCCGATGTATAGATGCCCTCTATCTTATTGGACGCTTCCGTGCTCTGTATTCTGGCTATTTCGACAAGCTTCGTCAGCATATCCGCCTTCGCCTCTATGAACAGTGATTGCTCACCCTTAAATTCATGAATCTGCGTAAGCAGAGCCACGATGTCCGGCGTAAGAAGCTTTTCCCATTTATTGCTGAAATCAAATGATCTCATTTCAATTACCTCATGCAATGATATAATTTAATCATTTATACAAATAATGATGTAATTAAATGATAGCATTTCATTTATTCATTGTCAAGTGCAATTTGTTCATTTTTTGATTTTTGATATAATTGATTGTATATTGATATAATAAGAATTCCGAGAACCTATGTAATCACTGGATAACGTGCCACCGGTAGGCGGCTAATTCGACATAATGTTAAGCTTCAGAGAAACCGCCCAGATCACAAAAAGGGGAACGCTTCGAAATCAGGCAACGCATTGAACCACTTCTCAATTTCTAAAAGAGACTAATTTTTTACTTCATTCTGAAATGTTTCTATAATAGTATTAGTTATTTGCTCCAATTGTTCATTTTGCAACAGCCCGTTATTTTTTGTCAAATTTTTAAAAATAATGCGTGCGCTTTTTATCTCACTTACAGGCAACTCAGATAACAAAGATGTCTATATTAAACGCTCATACCGCAAAGACAACGGAAAAACTGCTACCCAAATCCACAGGAAGCTCGGAAAACTGAATGATCTTTTAGATCAGTTTTCCGGGGATTATGATGCTATGATGGCATGGGCAAGGGCTGAGGCTGAGAAAGACACGATCGAATACAACGCCAAAACAAGCTCCGTCACCGTCTCTTTATCAAAATGCGCTTATATCCCCAAAAATGAAGAACGC
>CANQBX010000188.1 GCA_947589095.1 uncultured Lachnospiraceae bacterium | reverse complement strand
GTCAGCGGCCAGATTACGGAGATTCTCAATCTGATGCTGGATGTTGTGGACAGCGCCCAGTCGGTGGAAACTCCGGAGGACATATTCGGCGATGTGTCTGAGGACGATATCGAAAAGACCCGCATGGGAAAATTATCCGGCGGCGTGAATACCGGAACGGTGGAAGGCGACAGAAATGTGGGCGGAATCGCGGGCGCGGTGGCGGTGGAGTACAGTCTGGATCCGGAGGATGATTACTCCCGGATTACCTTTGGCAGCACCTATGAACTGAAGGCGGTTCTGCAAAAATGTATCAATGAGGGAGCTGTTACCGGGAAACGGGACTGCACGGGCGGGATCGCGGGCCGGATGGATCTCGGCACTGCGAATGGCTGTCAGAGCTATGGCGCAGTCACCGGAAACGGCGCCTATGTGGGCGGAATCGCCGGATACGCGGATGCCGCGATCCGGCAAAGCTGGGCAAAATGTACGCTTTCCGGCACCGAGTATGTGGGCGGAATCGCGGGATGGGGCAGCAGAATGACAGAATGCCGCGCCATTACCACGATTCTGGATGGAACGGAGCATATAGGAAGCGTTGCCGGAGATGCAGACCTGGAAGGAGGAGAGTTTGGAGATAACTGGTTCCTGGACATCGGCCCCGCGGGAATCGACGGCGTCAGCTACGCAGGGATCGCCGAGCCGGTCTCTTTTGATGAGCTGAGCGCTCTGGAAGCGGTTCCGGAAGAGTTTCTCTCGTTTGCCGTTACGCTGGTGGCGGACGGAGAGGAGATCGCGCGGATTCCGTTCCGGTTTGGCGACGACTTAAGCCGCATGGAGCTGCCGGAGGTTCCCGTCAGAGAAGGATATTATGGGACCTGGCCTGCATTTGACAGTGCGGAAGTTCCGCATGGAAATCTGACGCTGGAAGCGGTCTATACTCCGTGGGTGACGCTGGCAGCCAGCGAGGAAATGGACGGCAATCTGGCCCTGGCTCTCGCGGAAGGACAGTTTACAGAGGAAGCTTCGCTTCGTGTGCTGCCGGACGAGGCAGTCCCGCCGGAAGGCGCGGAAGAAGCCGATGTCTGGAAGGTGACGGTAAGCGGAACGGATCTGCCTGACGATGCGGAGATCCCCATCCGGCTCCTGAACCGGAAAGGGGAACGGGCGTCTGTCTGGCAGCTGAAAGACGGCCGGTGGCAGAAGGCGGAGACGGCTGTCAACGGAAGCTATCTCTGCCTTACGATGACGGGGACATCCGGCGTGTTCTGTGTCTGTCCGGCTTCCGGAGGCTATTTGATTCCGGTTATCGTGGCGGCTGCTGTACTGGTGATCTTCTTAGCGATCATTCTTTTGCGCAGGAAGAAAAAACGGAAAAAGAAAATGTGAGAGGCTAAGTGTTCATCTATTGGCGGTTGAGCCAGGAAGGAGCGATGAAGGTTGGATTTTATCAGTGCCGCGCGGATTATTATTCCGGAGCTGAGCCGGCTTGCCGTGACGGTCTGTGAAGCAGGCGATCGGGAAGCGCCCGGAGAGTTTGAAAAACATTTTTGTTTTATGCCCGGAAGGCAGCCTATCTATACCGCGTCCGGACTTTTGGAGTTTTTTTCCAAAAAAGGCCCGGATAAGATCTATTTATCGATTGACGCGCTGGGTACCCATTGTGTGTTTATAGAGGTTGAATCGAGATGGATCATTCTCGGCCCGTTCGCGGTGTCGGCCTGGAAAGAAGCAGAGGCGAGAAAACGTCTGTCTGCGGCCGGAGCCAGGGACGACGCGTTTCTTCCGTACAAAAACTATTATTGTTCTCTGCCTATCGTCAGCGATGAGTATGCCGTGCACGTAGCCGCGATGCTTTTGGTCCAGACGGTGGGCAATCCGCCCCGGGAAATGGAATATCTGGATTCTGAGATTCAGAAGCCGGAAGATATACCCCTCAGAATATCCGAGTCCTATGAAGAATTGTCCGTGGTAGAACGCCGTTACGAACTGGAGGAGCAGCTGATGGATGCGGTACGGCAGGGGCAGACTGCCCAGGCGCTTCGGGTCTGGTCGGATATAAACTACTGGTCGAAAGGTCTCAGGTTTATGTCGGACCGCCTGGGGGATCAGATCGCCGGAGCCAGCACGCTTCGCACTCTGGTCCGTCATGCCGCTCTGCAGGCCGGGCTTACGCCTGTACTGGTCGATACGCTGAGTCAGGAATATGCCCAGAAAATGCACGCCGCCACAGACAGCGGGCAGTTAACGGAACTGATCAAAAAGTATATTGCGGCATTCTGCGCGGAAGTCAGGAAGAACAATAAGAAAGGGGAATCCCCGCAGGTGCGGCGGGCGATCCAGTACATGGAGGCGCATCTGAGCCGTCCGGTCACAGTGGACGAACTGTGCGCCGCGGCGGGCGTCTCCCGTCAGAGATTTGTCCGTCTCTTCAAGGAGGAAACGGGACTTACGATCAAGCAGTATATCGCGAAGGCCCGCTGCGACCGGGCCGGCGAACTCCTGAAAGGCAGCCAGCTTCCGATCCGGGATATCGCCGGTTATGTAGGCTATGAGGATGCCAATTATTTTTCTAGGATTTTTAAGTCGGTTACACATCTGTCTCCCCAGGAGTACAGAGAGAAAAACAGCATCAGATAAACATCAGTTTGTCCAGACAGCCACCTGTTCATGCTAACGGGCGGCTGCTTTTTTGTGGTACAATTCTTTAGGAAAGTATCAGATTCAGGGCAGACAAAAAGAGCAGCCTGTATAGAAACTGAAGCTGCCCTGAAT
>CANQBX010000187.1 GCA_947589095.1 uncultured Lachnospiraceae bacterium | reverse complement strand
TCCGGAGTTTCCACCGACTGGGCGCTGTCCACAACATCCAGCATCAGATTGAGAATCTCCGTAATCTGGCCGCTGACGGCCCGCAGATCGGCGGAGAGAATCTCCCCGGCATCATCTACGGTCGTCTGCAGATCTGCAAATTCCTCCGACATATCATTGAGAGACGCGTAAAGTCCGTCGCCGGCCTCCCTGGTCTCCTGGCCCAGCGGCTCAAACTGAACATCTCCGTCCCAGGACAGCTGATCCGCCGTGTCCCTCAATATCTGAAACGCCGATTTAAGCTGCCATGCCGCGTCGGAGCCGATGGACGCAGCATCCGCGAACTGCCCCGCCGAACTGCCGAGTTCATCTGTCAATGGATAGGCGTCGGACAGCGCCTCTTCAAGATGGCCCATCGCGTCGTTCATTCTCACGGACGCGTCAGCCAGACGGTCAAATCCGTCTCTTGCGGTATTCAGCGCGGTCTGAACATTTTCCCAGCTGATCTCTGTATTGTCCGAGATCGTTCCAAGCGCGGCCCCGATATCTCCCACCGCAGTTCCTGTATCCCCCATAGCGGTTCCAAGATCCCGCAAAGCCTGTATCGCCGTCTGATCGCCGGGAAATACGCCATTCAAAGCATTTTCCAATGCATTCAGCGCCGCTCGTATTCCTTGAAGCGCAGTCCCAAGATCCTTCATGGACGCGGACAGCTGCCGGTTCGCCTCTTTGACTGCCTGCTGATCATGGATCAGGACCGCCTGCTGAAGGGCATCTGCCGCCGCGCGCATCTTCCGGACCGCATCTGCCAGAGCAGTGTTAGCCGTGCGCAGATCCGCTGCGGCGTCTTCGGCATCAATCAGTACATCGCCCGCCAGAAGACCGGACTCCGCCAGCATATCCAAACCGCGGCTGAGCGCCTGCCCCGCATCGTCCAAATCCGCGGAAACATCGGACAGCCGGTCCAGAGCGGGAACCATATGATCCAGCGCCGCGGACGCGGCGGCCGCAAGTGTATTCAGAGATTCCAGATTGTCATCCGTAAATTCATCCATCCTGTCCAGCAGGGTTTTCGAATAATCCTTTGCATTCCCGACTGTACCACTGATAGCGGTAAGCTTTTGAGAAATGTCCGCCCGGCTGGCGTCGGTGTGATCCAGCGCCTCGTCGATCGTTGTATTCAGTTCATTTAATTTCTGCCGCAGCCGGCTCAGCATATCCCCATCCGTGTTCAGAATGATATCCGGTTCCGCCTGTCCCACAATGCCGCCCACATCCTTACGGCCATAAACCGGCCCGCTGTTGGAACAGCCCGCCATATATCCGGCCTGACGGCCGGCTGCGCCGCCGACGTTATAACCCACATGACTGTAGCCTACCGTACCGGCGTTTGCGCAGCTTTGAATGATCCCAACGGAATATCCCGCGATACCGCCGGTATCGGTGTGGCTGTTGAGAACGGCCTCGGCCTCTTCTTCCGTATTCAAAGACGAAATCTGATCCAGAGCGCTGCCGGGCGCACCCGCCACTTCATCCGGGCTGGACGCGTTGACGGCGGCAGCGTTTTCACATTTTAACAGCAGTCCCAGGTTCCGCCCGGCGATGCCGCCGGTTGCGTTCTCTCCGGTGACCGTTCCATCTGTCCGGCACCCGGTTATCTCTCCAGCTTCCCTGTTCCGGCCCGCGATGCCGCCCACGTTCGTTTCGCCCCTGACTGTTCCCTTAAACGAACAGTTCTGAATGAATCCGGCGCTGCTTCCCGCAATGCCTCCCACATTAACGGCACTGCCGCCGGGAACAACGCGGCCCGTTACATGCAGGTCACGGATCACAGCCCCTTTCTGAACGAAGCGGAAAAGTCCCATATTGGAACCGGCGGCGGTAATATTTACGCCGGATATCGTGTACCCGTTTCCCAGGAAAGTACCGCCGAAGGTTGGAATGGATGCAAAGTTTCTGCCGGCCAGATCCAGATCCGCGGTTAAAACAAATGTTTTTCCCTGGGACCAGGTATCCAGGGAGCAGTCTGTGGCAAAGGAAAGAAAATCTTCCACCGTAGAAATCTCAACGGCCGCTGCCGTGCCGCCTGACTGGGCGGCCGACGCCTGCGGGACGCAAAAAACGCCCAGCAAACACAGTGTCAGCAAAAATGCGGCAGTCCTGCGCATTCTCATTTTCCGCATTCTTGATTTCTGTGTTCTCGTTTTCCGCGTTTCCATTTTCCGCATTCTAATTCCCGGTGCTGCCATCTTCCGCGCCCTCCTTTCCGTCTTGCTCTTCCGCAATCTCCTGTATTTCCTGCGGCGAACCTTCTTCTATCAATTGTGGCCGGCCCGATATCACGGAAGCATTGATCGAGCCATGGACAATGCCGTTAAATTCGCCGTCTACCATACCCGAGATATACCCCCGGATGTGACCGTCCAGATGCATCGTCCCCGACAGGGAGTAGACAGGCAGATGACTTTTCAGCGTAAACGCGGTCTTTTCAATGATGACGTCCCCCAGCAGCAGGATCTGCGGCAGTACCCCCATAACCAGGAAGATGGAAATGACCGTTCCGCGGCCCAGACACACGCCAATGGAGGATACCGCCGGACTGGACGACAGAAATCCGATCAGAATGCCGGCGGAAGCCAGAATGGTGCCGGATGTAACGATCGTGGGGAAGGCCTCATTTAACGACTCCACGACCGCGTCCTTTAACGGCATGACCTTCTTCAGCTCCGCGTACCGGGATGCGATGACGATCGCGTAGTCAATATTGGCGCCCATCTGGATCGAACTGACCACCAGGTAGCTTAAGAAGAACAGCTTCTCATCCATAAGATACGGAAATGAGAAATTGATCCAGACGCTGCCCTGGATGACCAG
>CANQBX010000186.1 GCA_947589095.1 uncultured Lachnospiraceae bacterium | reverse complement strand
GTTGAAACCGCCGTGTACCGAACGGTACGCACGGTGGTGTGAGAGGACGGCGGCTAATCACCGCCTCCTACTCGATCTGCATTTATGACGGTTTGCCGGCATGAATGGCGGCGGCACGCTTCGCGCGTTTTGGTAAAATGATACAGAAAATGACGGGTTTCACGGATTGTATTTATAAAATACATAAAAATGCATTGATGAAACCGATGGGATATGCGATAATGTGAACAATTAAAGTATTATCTGCAAACTATATCAGAAGCCGGAGGAGAAAGAACATGGTATCGAATGAGACAACTGTCAACAGGATCAGACATCAGGTACTTTTTGAGGTCGCGAAGCTGGCCTGGGAGGGCCAGCTGGAGGAGAAGCGCGACGAGATCCCGTTTCAGATCATACCGGGGCCTCAGGCCCAGTTTCGCTGCTGCATTTACAAGGAGCGCGAGATCATCCGCCAGAGAGTCCGTCTGGCCGAGGGCAAGTGTCCCACCGGCAAGGAATCGCGCAATGTGATCCAGGTCATCAACGCGGCCTGCGAGGAGTGCCCTATCGCTTCCTACCTGGTGACGGACAACTGCCGCAAATGCATGGGGAAGGCGTGCCAGAGCGCGTGTAATTTCGGCGCGATTTCCATGGGGGATACCCGCGCCTGGATCGATCCGATGAAATGCAAGGAATGCGGCAAGTGCGCGCAGGCATGTCCTTACAGCGCCATCGCCCATCTGGAGCGGCCCTGCAAGAAGGCGTGTCCGGTAGATGCCATTGCCTACGATGAGTACGGCATCTGTGTTATTGATGAGAAGAAGTGCATTGCCTGCGGCAACTGCATCCCCAGCTGCCCGTTCGGCGCTATCGCTCCGAAGACTCCGGTGGTGAAGGTGATCAATGAGATTCGCGCCGGTAAGAAGGTAGTCGCCATGGTAGCTCCGGCTACCGAAGGACAGTTTGGCCCCGGGATCACGATGGCCAGCTGGAAGACGGCTCTTAAGAAGGCCGGTTTCGCGGACATGGTCGAGGTAGGAATGGGCGGCGACATGACGGCCGCGGCCGAGGCGGAGGAGTGGGCGGAAGCTTACAAGGAAGGCAGGAAGATGACCACCTCCTGCTGTCCCGCGTTTGTGAATATGATCCGGCTGCATTTCCCGCAGCTTCTTGACAATATGTCCACGACTGTGTCGCCGATGTGCGGCGTGTCGCGTTTCCTGAAGCAGCAGGATCCGGAGACGGTCACCGTTTTCATCGGCCCGTGTACGGCCAAGAAGAGCGAGGCGCAGGATCACGGGATCGAAGGCAACGCGGACTATGTCATGACTTACGGCGAGATCCGCTCCATGATGTATGCCAGGGGTATTGAACTGGAGCCGGAGGACAATACATACCAGGAAAGCTCCACCTATGGGAAGCGCTTCGGCAACAGCGGCGGCGTGACGGCGGCTGTTCTGCAGTGTTTTGACGAGATGGGCGAGGATATTAAGCCTAACGTCCTGCGCTGCAACGGGGCGGTGGAGTGCAAGAAGGCGCTTCTGATGATGAAGGTCGGCAGGCTGGCGGAAGACTTCGTGGAAGGAATGGCCTGTGTCGGCGGCTGCGTCGGCGGTCCCAGCAAGAACATGACAGAGGCCGCCGCGAAGAAGACCCGGGACGAGATGATCGGACAGGCGGATAAGAGGAATGTCCATGAGAATCTGAAGGCGCTCGGCGCGGATAAGGTGCCGATGCATCGTGGGGAGACGAAGGAGAACGTGGCCTGGCAGTGAGGCGAGGGAAGTATCTGCGTACATAGTCGCGAGGGGTACGCGTGACAGGCGGGGCCGGGGCATATCCCGGACGCTCATGACTCCGAAGGGAAGTCTTTCTAAATTCAAAAACGCCAGTTTGAGGGCAACGGCAAATTCGCGAGAATTTCTGAAGAAATTCTCGCTCAGGTTGCCGCTCCGCCCATGACTTGTGGTCATGGGCTCCGGCCCTCAAACTGACGTTTTTTCATTAAGAAAGACTAACCCTTCTGCGTAAATCGCGTCCAGGATATGCCCCGGCCCCGCCTGTCACGCTGTGCTGTCGCGGGCGGAACTTTTGCTGCAGGAGATCCGTTCTTTTTATCGACTTCTAAAACGATTCTCTGTCGCGGGCGCGATGGAAGAAAGCAGGAGTTCTGTTTTGAGGGGTTTAGTTGTCTGGCGGGCCTGGTGAATCTGCTGGCATAGACATTTCCTACGTAGTCTGACGAAGTTATTTCGGTTAAAATGGCGATAACGCACTGTTCTCTGCCTTTCTGCTGATTCCTGGGCATTCTGCCATATAGCTCCTGCGAAAACACAGCGAGAGGAAGCCCCGCCGTCTGCGCGATTTGTGGAGGAGGGTTAGAGGTTCTTAGGCGAAAAGCGGCCGCCGCCGGGGCCGGAGCCCCTGACCTCAAGTCAGGGGCGGAGCGCAAGCTGAGTGAGAAATCCTTTCAGGATTTCTCACGAATTTGACGGTGCCCCGGCGGCGGCCGCTTTTCGTCTTAGAACCTCTTCCCTCCGGAACCATGAGCGCAGGCGGCGGGGCTTCCTCTCGCGTAGCTTTCGCGTACCCCTCGCAGCTATGCGCGCAGACTTTCCCCACGCTGAACAACAGACGGAACTTCCCTTTTCAGCACCGATAATAGTATTAACACAAAAAAGGCCGGAGCGTCGATGCCCCGGCCTTTGCATTTTCATGCGAGAAGGGCGCCAGTGACGTCCCTCTCGTATTTCCATGCAAGCAAATCGCCAGTGATGCCTTGCTTGTATTGGCTAATGATTCTCCTATCAGATCTCATTGACCTTTCTCTTAATATAGCTGGTATGCAGCAGGTGATGCGCCTTCTCGCTTCCGGGCTTGCCAAGGTAGGTAGCGTAGAGCTCCTTGATCGCCGGATTCTCATGGGACTTGCGGATCGGCATGCCG
>CANQBX010000185.1 GCA_947589095.1 uncultured Lachnospiraceae bacterium | reverse complement strand
CGGCTATATCCTTCCCACCACCGGGCGGATTCGGGACTTTCACCCGTTAGAAACGTGCGCCGCCAGGCGCACATACACATAAAAACCCCGGACACTTCTGTCCGGGGTTTCGATCAGTCGCAGGTATACGGCATCAGGGCGATGTGGCGTGCTCTCTTGATCGCCACGGTCAGCGCCCTCTGATGCTTCGCGCAGTTGCCGGTGATTCTTCTCGGAAGGATCTTCCCGCGCTCGGAGACGTATCTCTTCAGCTTGTTGGTGTCCTTGTAATCGATCTCGCCGTTCTTCTCGCCGCAGAATACGCATACTTTCTTCCTTCTGCGGATCGGGCCGCCTCTCCTGACCTTCGCGCCGTCAGCCGGCTTATCCGTTTTATTGAATGCCATGATAATTACCTCCTGTCTCAGTTTCCCGCCGGTCTGTACCGGCAGTTCGCGCGCCTGAACCGCGCGCGCAATTCATCGGTTTCCCGCCGGACGCAGCCGGCAGAGTGTCGTCTAGTTGAACGGCAGGCCTTCGTCCTCGACGCCGTCCGGAATGTTCATAAATCCATCTCCGATGGCGCTCGACGGAGCGGGTCTGGAAGGTTGCTGGTAACCGGAGCCGCCGTAGTTGCCGCCGCCATAGTTACCGCCCCCGCCGGCATAGCTGTCGCCGCCCGCGTTCGAATTCTTGCTGTCCGCAAACTCCTGATCATCCACGATCACTTCCGTGGTGTAAACCTTCTGTCCGTCCCGGTTGGTGTAGCTTCCGGTCTGAATCCTGCCGGACACGAGAACCCGCATGCCCTGCCGGAAATACCTCTCGGCAAATTCACCCGCGCGGTCAAACGCTACGCAAGGGATGAAATCCGCTGTCTGCTGCTGGTCGCCGCCGTCCTGGTTCTGGCTTCTGCGGCCCCTGCGGTCCACCGCGAGGGTGTACCTGGCTATAGCCATGGAACGCTCTCCCTGAGAGTAGCGAACTTCCGGATCTCTGGTTAATCTTCCCATCAGGATAACTCTATTCATATGATCACACTCTTTCTTATGCGTTCTGTTTCACGCAAAGATAACGGATGACCGGCTCCATGATGCGGACGTGGGATTCCACTTCGCCCGGACATGTCGGCTCCGCCTCGAACTGGATGAAATAGTAGAAGCCTTCTTTCATCTTCTGGATCTCGTAGGCAAGTCTCTTCTTGCCCCAGTCATCCACATTCGTCACCGTTCCGCCGTAGCGGGCGATGTAGCCCTGAACCTTCTCCAGAGCTGCGGCTCTCTCCTCATCCTCGAGCTTTGCGCTAAGAACAACCGCTAATTCGTACTTGTTCATAGTGTCTTACCTCCTTATGGTCTCTGGCCCCCGCTTTCAGTTCGGGAGCAAGGAATGATGTGTCACGGTCTATTATTTTAGCAAATTCCGCCAGGAAATGCAAGCATTTTTTTAGAAAAAAACCGCAAGGGGAAACCCGGTAAGAGGGTAAACACAGCGGAGCAGCCGATCCTTTTTGCGCGGCCCATACCGTGAGCAACCAGCCTGCCGGAATAGCTGAAAGTGAATACAGCTAAAAAGCGGCGGTCACGCCTCCAGCCCGACTTTCGTCAGGAATTCTTCCAGACTCCCGGCACGCCGGGCGGTCCGGATCCACATATCGAGCGTGTCGAGGTCGCGCTCGGCCATGATCTTCTCTCGCCATACCTCCGGAAGCAGTCCGACATCGGAGAGCATGTCGCAGACGGTTCCGGCTTTACCTTCAGCGATCCCGGCAGTTCTGCCCTCGGCAATCCCGGCGATTCTGCCCTCAGCCATCCCGGCGGCTCTGCCCTCAGCAATCCCGGCAGTTCTGCCTTCGACGATCCCAGCGGCTCTGCCCTCGTCATACCCGATCTTCCGCGTCGTCCGGTCATGCAGTTCCGCGTCGAATTCCGGCATTACCATATTCGCCACCTCCGCTCTGTGTTTTATCAGAAACTCCTTCAGGATATCCCCGGCGATGCACTCGTCCGCCGCCCGGTCCACCGCCGCGCCCAGAGTCAGACCTTCCCTCAGATGCCGCCGTACCGCGTCGATGAAATACGAATACTCGTACAGCTTCCGGCACCGCCCCATCAGCCCCCGGTTGTGGCCGAAATTGATGTTCAGCACCTGCGCCGTGCATTCCAGCGCCGGCGGGGCCTCCTTGCCCTGCGCCCTGTCCTTCTTCGGACACCGGCCCGACAGCTCCGGCTGCGCCTCCTCCCTGGCCTTCTTCAGGAACAGGCTCGACAGCCTCAGTTCCAGGCTTTCCGGCTCCTCACGCGTCCCGTTATAGAAGACCGTATACCTCGGCGCGGGCAGCTTAAGCGGCACCCCCGCATAGATATCCAGGCTCCGCGACGACACGTACCCTCGGTACAGGTCGGCGAAATAGAACAGCCCCCGCAGCGGCATGTTCGGGTTCCAGGTCGCCTGGTGCTCGTACAGGTTCATGTCGCTGCCGATCAGAAAGGAAACGTCGTTCTTCCAGCCGATGTAGAGCACGGATTCGATGGTATTGATCTCCAGCCCGGACGGGTCGTCGTAGTCGGAGCCGTTAAGGGAATTGTAAAGGCTCAGGGCGGCCTCGGGCTCGGAGAAGATCCGGGCGAAGAGGCTGGATTTGTACTCTCTGTTAACGGTTACATTGTCCTGTGACATAAACTTACCCCCTTATTGTACATCAAAAAGAACCTGCCTGTAAATACCAAAAAACAAGGCAGAAAAATGAAATGTGAAAAGTATCCGGATCTTTCGGAGATTCTCCGTCCGAAGATCATGAGCAAACTGACTGAGACTGTATCCAGACATCATTATAGCAGATGCCAAAAGAAATGGCAAGAAAATATCGCCTGCTCTCTTATTATGAAGTCGGGCGTTTGACACTTCTTTTAAATACCCTAATCGCAAAAATCCTTCATCCAAGCCATTTATGGCTTATTTTTTTTG
>CANQBX010000184.1 GCA_947589095.1 uncultured Lachnospiraceae bacterium | reverse complement strand
CTCACTCACCTCGCACAGAATGATCTCACACAGCTCATACTTGATCCTAAACGGCTCGAACCCCAGCCTCGCAAGGATCTGGTTGACCGACGCGTAGGTACTGTTCAGGACGAACGGCGCGCTCACGTCCGTGCCGTCGGACAGCCGGATCCGGTAGCACTGCCCATCCTGCCGGATATCCGAGATCCTGGCCCCATAGCAGATCCGGATATCCGGTATGCGGCCGATCTCTTCCAGAAGGTGCTCCTTCAGCAGCTGCGCGTCATAGGTGTACTCCTGCGTCAGAAAGGCCCCGTCGCACATCCCCGGCTTGAAATACCTCTCCGGCACGATCCGGTCGCACCGGATCCCCGCCGCGCCGCAGAAGCGCTCGAACTGTTCCGCGTTCGTCCAGGAGAAATGGCTCGACGTGGCGTAGACCTGGTCAAAATCCTCCAGGATGCAGAACCCGTAGTCCCGGCAGAACCGGTCGAAATACCCCGCGGACTTGACCGCGGTGGAATACGACCTGGGATAATGGTATCCCATGTGCACACGGGCCTGGTTGATGTAGGTGGCGCGCATGAACGGCGCGCTGTCATATTCCAGGACGAGCACCTTCTCGCCCCTCTTCCCGCAGTAGAGCGCGGACCACAGCCCGTACAGGCCTGCCCCCAGTATGATACGGTCGTACCTCATGTCATCCATCCCCCCCAAAAGTGTCCCGGACATACTCCAGGACATCGTATACGGTCCGCATGTCCCCGCAGTCCTTCATCTCCACGGACACAAAGCCGCAGTAGCCCTCCTCCCGCAGCAGGGCCGCCAGTTCCGCGTGCAGGCCGCGCTTCCGGACCGGCGCAAGCTGCGGTTCGCTGATATGTACATGGCTGACATACCGGATCCGCTCCTTCAGGATGGAACAGGATTCGCCGTTCTCGACCATCGTCCCCGTATCCAGGTTCACCCGGATCCCCGGCCTGTCCAGCTTTTCGGCCAGCCGGAATGCCTCGTCCGTCCCATTGATAAAGTTCGTTCCATAGATGGGCGGGTTCGCCTCAAGCGCCAGGGCCGCCCCGCAGCCCTCCGCGTAACCGCCGATCTGCCCAAAAAAAGAAAGGGCAGCCCCATACTGCTCTTTCTCGTAGATCCAGCGGTTCTTCGGGCACCCGAACACAAGGTTCCGGCAGGCGCAGGCCGCGGCAAAATCGATCGCCTGTTCCGTATATCCCAGCAGGATGCCTGCTTCTTCACGCGAACGGAACATTTGCTCCGTCCGCCCGAACCAGATGGACTGCATCGAAGGGATGGACAATCCATAATCCCGCTGAAGCATATCCGCAAAATCCGCCGCCTCTTCTGTCTTTTCATAGACCGGCATCCCCCACAGCCTGCTGGGCGCAATCTCCAGTCCCTTAAAGCCCAGCTCTGACAGACGCCGGTACATCCCCGCGTCTTCCCGCGCGGGCCACGCGATATTGGAAGCAGACAATCTCATCCCGCCGCACACTCCTGTCCGTATCTATTTTCTGCCTTTTTGTCATTCATAAAAAAAATGCGCTATCCCGCCAAGTCATCTCCGGGCGGCAGACAATGCCTTCCTCTTCCGGCGGTCCTCCGCCAGCAGTCTCTTCTTCAGCCCCGCTATCTGTCTCAGGTAATAGACGATCAGTTTCTTCACATGGACGGTCGTGTCATAATCGTCCATCCAGACGACTGGCAGCTCACAGACCACCATCCCCCACCGCTCCGCCCGGACCAGCAGCTCGATGAGGTAGAACCACCCGTTGTCATCCGCGGCCTCTTCCATCAGCTTTGCGATGGCTTCCTTCCGGAAGAACTTGAACCCGCAGATCACGTCCGTGGCAGACACCCCGAAGACCGTCCTTACCAGGAAGGCCAGGCCGTGGGACGTGATGTTCCGGTACCATTTCCTCCCTACCGTGTTGGAATCCTTATTCAGCCTGGAGGCGTTCACGATCTCAACATCTTCCCTCGTCTCAAATATCCGGTACATATCTGAAATATGGCTGATGTTCGTGGAAAGGTCGATATCCATGTATCCGACGATATCCGCTCGGTTCTGCCGGACTCCCTCCCGAATGGCGATCCCGACCCCCTTCTCTGGGGTCCTTATGTAGAAAACGCACGGATATTTTTCACACAGCTCCCTGCTGATCTCCGCCGTCCGGTCCGTCGACCCGTTGTCCACGATCGTCAGCGTGTACCCACCGTCGAAATGCTCCCGCATATACCGGCAGGTCTGTCCGATCCCCCGTTCCAGTCTTCTCTCTTCATTCAGGACCGGGAATAAAATATTAACACTCAGCATGGGCCGTCTCCTCCCTGACATACTCCCTTATCTCCGCGAGCATATGCCCCTTATCATAGATATAACCGTCATGTCCCCCGAAAAGCCCGTCATGGAGCGTCCGCAGGTCATAGTCATACGGGACAGCCGGAAGATGGTTTTGGAACTCGTGTCCGGTCAGGTACAGGTACAGTTCGCCTGCCCCAACCGGCTCAGTGACCAGGTTTACCTTCCGGATGCCGTTCTCCAGCGCGGTCGTGATATGCTCCCACAGGTGGGCCAGGTTATAGAACTGGTAGCGGGACCGGCTGTCCGTGAAACTGACAGCGGTGAACCCCTCCTCGAGGAACGCCTGCTTCAGGGCTTTCCTCTCATCCGTTCCCAGATCCCTGCATACGTAGAAACCGTTGTCCTGCAGGACATAGGCGTCCCGGATCTGCGGCCTGTGCGACAGCTCCCCATATTTCCCGGGCTTCAGCATCCTGGGGATCACGTGGATGAGATCATAAAGGAAGTTCTTCTTTAAGTTCCTGCCGAAGATGGCCGGGAGACGGACGACCAGGCTGTCTTTGAAATTATCCTGCACATAACATTCCAGGAAGTAGCGGTCCAGGCCATAGGCTGGCAGCCCGCCCAGTTCCATGACCGTATCCTCGGTCCCTCCGAGGGTGCTGCCGTAGA
>CANQBX010000183.1 GCA_947589095.1 uncultured Lachnospiraceae bacterium | reverse complement strand
CCAGAAAAGAAGAAGGAGGACGCAGTATGGAAGTTAAGAAGGCCGCCATGGCCGGCACCCTGGAGTCCAGCGACGCCCAGGTTACCGTGGAGCCAGGCAACGGTAAGATCGAGCTTTCCATCGAGAGCAGTGTGATCCATCAGTTCGGAAAGCAGATCAAAGCCACCATCCTTGAGACCCTGGACCGTCTGGACGTGACGGACGCCAAGGTGACAGTGGTGGACAAGGGCGCGCTGGACTGCACGTTGAAGGCGCGCGTAGAGTGCGCGGTGTACCGCTCCAACGACATTACGGAGAATCTTCCGTGGGGAGGTGTGATCAAATGAGCCATCCTTATAAGAAAAGACTCAGACGTTCCATGATGTTTCTAAACTGCCAGAAGCCCGGCCTCATTAAAGATCCCTATATTTACAAACCGGATTCCATCATGCTGGATCTGGAAGACGCCGTGGCGGAGAACCAGAAGGACGCGGCGCGGTATTCCCTGTACCATGCGCTGCAGGAGATCGATTACCGCGGCGTGGAGCGCGTCGTTCGTATCAACGGCCTTGACACGCCCCACTGGAAAGAAGACATCCGCGTCTGCGTGGCCGGCGGTGCCGATACGATCCGTATCGCCAAGACCGAGAGCGCCCAGGACGTTCATGTGGTGGAAGAGCATGTGCTGGCAGCCGAGAGGGAATTCGGCCGTCCGGAAGGCTCTACGCTTTTGATGTCCGCGCTTGAGTCCTGCAAAGGCGTTCTGAACGCCCTTGAGATCTGCAAGTCCTCCGACCGTCTGATCGGTATCGCCCTTTCCGGCGGCGACTACACGAAGGATCTGCAGACCACGATCACCGGCACCGGCGTGGAGCTTCAGGGAGCGAGACAGCAGATGATCATCGCGGCCCGCGCGGCAGGCGTGCAGTGCTGGGATACCGTTTTCACGAACCTGGACGCCATGGACGTGTTCGAGGAAGAAGTGAAGATGATCAAGATGATGGGCTTCGACGGCAAGTCCCTGGTCAATCCGAGACAGATTGCCATTGTTCATAAGATCTTCACGCCGACCCAGAAGGAGATCATTTTCGCTGAGAAGGTCGTGAAGGAGATCGACGAGAAGAAGGCGCTCGGCATCGGCGTGTTCACCGTGGACGGCAAGATGATCGACATCGCGTTCTACGATGGAGCCAAGAGAACCATAGACCTGGCGAAAGCATCAGGCGTATATGAGGGGGATCTGTAATATGATTAATGCAGTTGGCAGAGAGATACCGGAAGAAGTCTTAAAGGCTACCGGCAAGAAGGTATTTGAAGGCGCTTACGCCTATGATAATTATGAGTATACCAAGGCCGCTCCCACCGTACACGCGGTATGCGATCCCAAGAGGAGCAAGATGGTGGAGAATATCCACGAGGCTCTGGTAAAATGCGGAATCAAGGACGGCATGACCATTTCCTTCCATCATCATTTCCGCGAGGGCGACTATATCGTTAATATGGTCATGGAAGAGATCCATAACATGGGGATCAAGGGGATCACCATCTGCGCGTCCTCCCTGGGCAAGGCTCATGATCCCATCGTTCCCATGATCGAGGACGGAACCATCGTAGGTATCCAGTCCTCCGGCGTCCGCGGCAAGATCGGCGAGGCCATTTCCACCGGCAAGCTCCGTGATCTGGCGATCATGCGCTCCCACGGCGGCCGTGTCCGCGCCATCGAGTCCGGCGAGGTCCATATCGATATCGCGTTCATCGGCGCTCCCACCTGCGACGAGTACGGCAACATGAAGGCCAACGGCGGCAAGAGCGACTGCGGCGTTCTGTCCTACGCGGTCGTGGACGCGGAGTACGCGGATAAGGTAGTCGCCATCACCGACTGCCTGGTGCCGTTCCCCAACGTGCCGGCCAGCATTTCCATGGTCCATGTGGATTATGTGTGCGTGGTCGACGCCATCGGCAACCCGGCGAAGATCGCTACCGGCGCCGCGAAACCGACCACCGACGTCCGTAAGATCATGATGGCGGATTACTGCACCCAGTTCGTGATCAACACCCCGTATTTCAAGGAGGGCTTCTCCTACCAGACAGGCGTCGGCGGCGCGTCCATCGCGTCCACGATCTCCCTGGGCAAGATCATGGAGGAGAGAGGCATCCATATGGGTCTGGGCCTCGGCGGCATCACGACCCCCATGTGCAATCTGCTGGAGAAGGGGCTGGTAAAGACCCTGGTAGATACTCAGGACTTCGACATGGGCGCCATTGAGTCCATCAAGAAGAACCCGAACCATATCGAGATTACCGCTTCCGAGTACGCCAACCCGTTCAATAAGGGCGCGTATGTCAATAAGCTGGATTTCGTCATCCTTGCTTCCCTGGAAGTGGATGTGAACTTCAACTGCAACGTGGTCGTCGGCTCCGACGGCATGATCACCGGCGCGCAGGGCGGACATCCGGATACGGCGGCGGGAGCGAAGTGCACGATCGTGATCGCGCCGCTTCTGCAGGGACGTATCCCGGCGATCTGCACCAATGTGACCACCGTGACCACCCCCGGCGAGACCGTCGACGTGGTCATCACCGACTACGGCATCGCGATCAACCCGAAGCGTCAGGATCTGATCGAGTGCATGAAGGACGTGAAGCTGCCGTTTAAGACCATCGAGGAGCTGCGTGACATGGCCTACGCCATGGTCGGCGAGCCGGATCCGGTGCAGTTCGGCGACCGGGTCGTCGGCATCATTGAGGCCCGCGACGGCACCATCATCGATGTGGTAAGAGAGATCAAGGATTACGAGTTCAAGGACTGAGTTTCTGATCCGACTTGCCCGGCTGTCCGGCGGACATACGGCGGCACAGGCGGAAAGACCGGCTGCATGCGCAAAGCCGGCGATAATCAAAATATCTGACCGGGGCGGGGGATGCTGCCCGTCCCGGTAGATATAAATATTCATCATTATATACTATGGAGGTATAGGTATGGCAGAAAGCAAAGAAA
>CANQBX010000182.1 GCA_947589095.1 uncultured Lachnospiraceae bacterium | reverse complement strand
AGCGATGAACACCGGTTGCTCACGGGCCTGCGTGATTCTGAATTGAAGGACACGGAGATGCTCAACATCTTTTATCAAAAGATCATCCAGTCTCTGGATATGGGTGACAGCAACTATGTGATTCTTCTCGCTTATGACGCTTACGATGTTCCCTACCGGGGGAAAGATGGTTTCCATCAGGCAGACAATTCTGATCTCTTGTTTCGTTATATTCTCTGTGCGGTCTGCCCGGTCAAAAACGGAAAACTTGCCCTGGGCTATTTCCCCGGCGATAATGAGTTTCACAACTGCGCGGCCAGTCAGATCGTATCTGCGCCGGAGCTGGGCTTTCTGTTCCCAACCTTTGACGACCGCAGCGCCAACATCTACAATGCGCTCTTTTATGCCCGCAAGCCGGAGGAACTGCATCAAGAGTTCATCGACGCGGTGTTCAAAGTAGAAGCCCCCATGTCTTCGGCAGAACAGCGGGAGATATTTCAGACAGCGTTGGCAGACTCCGGCCTCTCCAACATAGAGGTGATCCGGGCCATCCATGAACAGCTCAAGGCCCGTATTGACGCCCATAAGGAGAGCAAAGAGGACGAGCCGCTTAGTGTCTCCGTGGATGACATCTGCGCTATCCTTTATGACTGTGGCATAACGGAAGAGAACGTCAACGCCTTTCGAGAGAGGTACGCGGAGAACTTCGGTCCCAACACAATGCTTGCCCCGGAAAACATCATCGACAGCCAGCGGTTTGAGCTGAAAACCGGCGAGGCCAAGGTGAGCGTTCACCCGGAGTTCAGTTACCTCATCGAGACGCAGATGGTAGAAGGGAAAAAATACATCTTGATCCCCGCTGATTCTGAAGCGGAGATCAACGGCTTTCCTGTTCAAGTCTGACTTTCCCTGATTCTCTCTGCCAGCATGGTATTACGCTTTGTGACGGTCACATTTTTAATTGCCATACTAAGGGCCTTCTTGCTACCGACAATTACCATACACTTTTTAGCTCGCGTGACCCCTGTATATAAAAGATTCCTCTGAAGCATCACATAATGGGTCATAAGAACAGGCATAACCACAACAGGAAATTCCGAGCCCTGTGCCTTGTGTATAGTTGTAGCATAGGCCAACACAAGTTCGTCCAACTCGGTTATATCGTAAACGACAGGCCGCCCGTCAAAGTCAACGGTCAGTTCCCGGTTTTCTAAATCAACGGATATGATTTCTCCAATATCACCGTTGAATACCTCTTTGTCGTAGTTGTTCCGTATCTGCATGACTTTATCGTGACAGCGATACTGTAACCCCCCACGCCGGAGGCTCTCCCCGTGGGGGTTTATTGCCTCTTGCAGCATTTGATTTAAATTTGCTGCTCCAACCACACCCCGCTGCATCGGCGTCAGAATTTGGATAGACGCGGGATGAACTTTATAAAATCGCGGCAATCTTGTTTTAACAAGTTCAACAATCTGTGTAGCAGCAGTTTCCGGGTCATTCTGCTCCTCAAAGAAAAAGTCTGTATTTCTCCCGTTACTAATATCCGGCATTTTGCCTGCGTTGATCCTGTGCGCGTTCATTATTATTCTGCTCGTTTGTGCCTGCCGGAATATTCTGGTCAGTCTCACTACTGGAAATGCTGCACTTTCAATTATGTCCCTGAGTACGTTTCCAGCTCCAACAGATGGAAGCTGATCAACGTCGCCCACGAATATGACCGTCATAGAATCGGGGACTGCTTTCAGCAGATTATACATGAGCATAATGTCGATCATGGAACATTCGTCCACAATGAGCACATCGCCCTCCAGCGGATTTTCCTCGTTCCGCTGATAGCCTTCAGGCGGCTTGACCTCCAAAAGCCGGTGGATCGTTTTTGCCTCCATCCCGGTCGTTTCTGACAGTCGCTTTGCCGCCCGTCCTGTTGGAGCTGCCAAAAGTATTCTGGCCCCGCTTGTCTGAAATGCCTTTATTATGCCAAGCGTTGTAGTAGTCTTTCCTGTCCCCGGCCCGCCTGTGAGTATCATTATTTTGCTCTGTACTGCTCTGAGAATTGCATTTGTTTGTATCGGGTCATATGTCATGCCTGTGCTTTTAGCTATACGTTCAGCAAGACCATCTACACATACTGCTATTCCCGGTTTGTTGTATATTTGTTTGAGGCGTCGGGCTGTCCCTACTTCTGAAAAATAGAATGGAGGAAGGTAAACTGCAATCTGCTCTTTTTCTCCAGATTGCACGGCTATAAATTCTGTCTTTACGTCATCTGAACTTATCATCTCATTAAGCGTTGCCTCTAAGATGGATTTATCCACGCCCAAAAGTTCTGCTCCAGTTCGTAGAAGCTCATCTCGAAGCGCATAACAGTGACCCTCGTCCGCCAGTCTATTTAGCGTATATAGTAGTCCGCTGCGCAGGCGCACACTCTTTTCTTTGTCAAATCCAAGGTTTTCGGCAATTTGATCTGCGGTCTTAAATCCGATGCCCCAAATATCATCGGCCAGGCGGTACGGATTTTCTCGGACTACGTTGATGCTTTCATCTCCATAGGTCTTGTAGATTTTTGTCGCATGACTTGTGCTGACATTATGATCTTGGAGAAACAGCATTATATTCTTTATTTCTTTTTGTTCCTCCCAGCTTTTCTTAATCCTCTCAACGCGAATTTTCCCGATGCCAGCTACCTTTATTAGTTCATCTGGAGTATTTTCAATGACAGTTAATGTTTCAGTACCGAACATGGAAACGATGCGCTTTGCAAACTTTGGCCCTATTCCTTTAACCAAGCCTGAACCGAGGTATTTTTCTATGCCGTACACTGTTGCGGGAAGAGTTTCCTCAAACGTATCAATGGAAAACTGCCGGCCATATTTGGCATCCATTTTCCACATTCCTGAAAGGGAAAGGACTGATCCAACGTGAACATCCGGCATAGCCCCCACTACAGTAATAAGATCGCTGTATCCCCTGGCTTTGCATTTTATAACCGTGTAGCCATTCTGAGAATT
>CANQBX010000181.1 GCA_947589095.1 uncultured Lachnospiraceae bacterium | reverse complement strand
ACATAATCTCCGTTCAGCATCTTTGCCCGGCCTGCGGCCGCCACCAGAATCTCCGCCTGACGGCAGGTTCCGGCCAGATCGGCAGTTTTAGTATGACAGACGGTAACGGTGGCATTCTCTTTCATCAGAAGCATGGCAAGAGGCTTTCCCACCACCAGGCTGCGGCCTACAATGGTAACCCGCTTTCCGGAAATAGGAATCTCATTGGCTTTCAGCACTTCCACCACCGCTTCGGCGGTACAGGGAGCAAATCCGCCGGCATCCCCCATAAACACCTTCGCCACATTGGTCATGGAGATTCCGTCCAGATCCTTGGCCGGGTCGATCATCTCCACAATGTCCTTCTCCCGGATCTGCTTCGGCAGCGGACGCAGCAGAAGGATCCCCGTCACATCCGGATCCCCGTTGATGGCGCGGAATTCTTTCTTAAAATCCTCATCGGAAATGTCCGCCGGAAACGCGTAGGACCGAGCCCGCAAACCAAAGGCATCCATCTTCTTGAGCGCGCCCCTCTCGTAAGACAGATCATCCGGCCGCTCTCCCACCCGGACAATGGCCAGCTTGGGCGGCAGCCCTTCCCGGCCCGCGTCAGCCAGGGCCTTCTGTACCTGTTCTTTGATTTTGGCGGAAACCTCCGCCCCCTTTAATATTTTCATCGGCAATCCCTCTCTGTTATCTGCTCTGATTTCATTCTTTCTGTCATTCGCCCTGATTTCATTCATCTGCCGGATCTGGTCGGCGCAGGGAATCCGTTGCAACCGGATCAATTAATTCTTCAGCCGCTCCAGCACCTTTCCGTAAATCTCATCGGCCTGGGCTGTGCCGGAGGTCAGCATATGACTGGCTTCCGCATTGATCTCCTGGGCCTTGTCCCGGTTCTTCATGGATTTGGTGTTGATATACACGTTCATGACGGCGCCTGTCAAAGCCGTCCTGGCAAACTGGACCGCTACGCCCACATCGCTGACCGCCATAACGCTTCCCTTCTGCTCCAGTTCCTTCAGAAGCGCCAGCATTTTCATGGTCGTCTCCATCAGATTCAGGGGCACCAGGCTGGCCGCCAGAAGATTCTTCTCCATAACCTCCGCCTTATAGGCCTTCTCCTCTTCCGTACCTGCAGGAAGACTGTAAGCTGCCGCCAGAGGCGCGAATACTTCCGCGTCCGCGTCTGCCAGCCGGACAAACTCCCGCTGCAGCTCCTCCAGCTGCCCCATATAACCTGTAACCTCTTCTTCCACAGAAGCATATTTCTTCTTACCCACCGTCAGGTTTCCAACCATCAGTCCCAGGGCGCTTCCCAGGGCTCCCGCCAGAGCCGAAGCCCCTCCGCCGCCGGGAACAGGCTGTTTGGAAGACAATACCTGCAGGTACTGGTCAATGGTCTGTTCTCTCGTCATACTTTACATCTCCTTCTCTATCGTCACTCATCCAGCTTCCGGTTGATCTTGATGGGATGACCCTCCTCGTCAATGGAAACATAGACAAACATGGCATCCGCCATGAGAATATCCTCGCCGCCGTCCGGGTCGTCCATCAATACCTGAATCCGGACCTTCATAGAGGTATTGCCCACATGGATCACCTCCCCGACTACATCGATAAAGGCTCCCACCGGAATGGGTTTATAAAACCGCATCTGCTCCACAGCGGCCGTGACGACTTCGCTGCGGGCAAACCGTTTGGCCGTAGCGCCGGCCGTCTCATCCATCCACGCCATCAGCTTCCCGCCGAACAGAACTCCTCGCTGGTTGGTTTCCCCAAGAAACACCACCCGGGACATCTTTGATATCTTCATCTTCGTTACCTCCAATTACATTTATTTTTATCATGAAGAAGCTCCCGTGTCAAGGAAGACCGGGATTCTCGGTCCAGCAACATTTACCCCTTAAGCGACTGAAAATAAACAATTGCAATTTGCGCTGATTGGATGTATCATATAAGAAACGGGACAGAGAGGTTCGTACTTTTCTGTCCCGTTTTGTTTTATCACTGTACTTTGATGAAAAGGGGGAGTAAATATGGCGGCCTTTGACCCAATCCTTAGCGGTTATCCCGGCATGGATCAAATTCTGGACCACATCCGGCTGGGAGATAATGTGGTCTGGCAGGTATCCGACATCGATGAGTTCCGGCTGTTCGCTGAGCCCTTTGCCCGGCAGGCGGTGGCCGATGGACGGAGCATCGTCTACATCCGCTTTGCCCAGCATGAGCCGGTTCTCACCGACCTCACCGGCATCGACGTGCGCCGGTTTGACCCGGAGGAGGGCTTTGAGAGTTTCACCGTCAAACTTCACGACGAAATCACCCGCCGGGGACGGGACGCCTTCTATGTGTTCGACTGTCTGTCCGAGCTCCAGTCGGCCTGGTACACCGATCTGATGATGGGAAACTTCTTCCGGGTCACCTGTCCCTACCTGTTCGAACTGGATACGGTGGCTTATTTTCCCCTGATCCGGGGACGCCACTCCTTTGACGCGGTGGCCCGTATCCGCGACACCACCCAGCTTCTGCTGGACGTGTGCTCCGCGGGGCGGTACGTCTACCTCCATCCCCTCAAGGTATGGAACCGGTACTCCAACCGAATGTTCCTGCCGCACTGCTTCGACACCCAGACCGGCGCGTTCTCCACCGTCCGGGACGGGGTGGGCACCAGCCGCTACTATCAGGCCCTCCAGCGGATGGAGGCGGCGAATCAGGACCAGAACTACGACAGCTACGACCGGTTTTTCAGCGCCGCCCGCATGGAGTACGCCCATGACGGGAACCTGAGCGCCGGGATCGAGGGCCAGCTTATCGCCAGCATGATGACCAGGGATGATCACCTGCGGGAACTGGTGCGCCGCTATTTCCACCCGAGAGACTATTTCGCCCTCCGGGATCGGATGATCGGCAGCGGGGCGATTGGCGGCAAGTCCTGCGGGATGCTGCTGGCCCGGAAGATCGCCGAGACCGAGCAGCCCGGGGATATGGACGCCCACAGCGAGCCCCACGACTCCTGGTACATCGGCTCCGACGTGTACTACACCTATA
>CANQBX010000180.1 GCA_947589095.1 uncultured Lachnospiraceae bacterium | reverse complement strand
CAGAGCTACGATTTCTATATGCTGTTCCAGAAATACGGCTGCAACATGCAGTTCGGCGGCGACGACCAGTGGAGCAATATGCTGGGAGGCACCGAGCTGATCCGCCGCAAGCTGGGCAAGGACGCCTACGCGATGACGATCACTTTGCTGCTTAATTCCGAAGGCAAGAAGATGGGCAAGACCCAGTCCGGCGCGGTCTGGCTGGATCCGAACAAGACCTCGCCCTTTGATTTCTATCAGTACTGGAGAAATGTAGGCGACGCCGATGTGTTAAAGTGCCTGCGGATGCTGACCTTCCTGCCGCTTGAGCAGATCAACGAGATGGATCACTGGGAGGGCAGCCAGCTGAATACGGCCAAAGAGATTCTGGCTTATGAGCTGACGAATCTGGTACATGGCGAGGAAGAGGCGAAGAAGGCCCAGGAGGCGTCGCGGGCGCTCTTTAAAGGGCAGGGAAGCCTGGAGAATATGCCGGCGTTCACACTGAGCGAGGCTGATTTCAGCGCGGAAGGGACCATCGACATCCTGGCGGTTCTGCAGGAATCCGGCCTGGCTCCGTCGCGTGCCGAGGCGCGCAGGAACGTGGAGCAGGGCGGCGTGTCCGTAAACGGAGAACCGGTGAAGGATATCCGCAGAACCTATACGAAGGAGGATTTTGCGGGCGACGGCATGATCGTCAAGAGAGGGAAGAAGAATTTTATGAAGGTGACGTGCGCGTAGCAGGCCATAACGGCTTATTCTGCGGAAAATAAGCCGGAAGGAGCGCAGGACTGTCGCTGCAGCGCGTTCTTTCTTAAGAACTGTGCGGAGAAGCGGAGCGGTTCGTCTGCCGGTATTTTGCCGGCGTCATATGGTAATTTTTTTTGAAAGCCCGGATGAAATTCTCCGGGTTTTCGTATCCCAGCGTTTCGCTGATCTGATTCACGCTCATATCGGAGTTCAGAAGGTAGTCCTCCGCCGCCTGGAAGCGCATCCGCCGCACCAGCTCCGAGAAAGTGCAGCCCAGATGCTCCTTGAGATACTTGGAGCAGTAGGGAACCGTATAGTGCAGGTGCCTGGCCAGATCGGACAGGGTGATCGTGGAGAAATTCTGCCGGATCATGTTGAGAAGCTCCAGATCCAGAAGTTTCGCCTTCGGGGGGGGTGCTCTGGACACGAATCTGGGGATAGCGGTTCATCCGGGCGAAAAAGGAAAGCAGCTGGGCGCCCAGAACCGGATTCGACGTCTGATCGAACCCTACCATCAGCTGGAACATGAACATGGCCATCAGCCGCAGGGAGCGGTCGTCTCCGGTGTGGACGAGCAGATACTGCTCATGGTTGCCGTTATAGAGGCTGTCCAGCAGGAAATGGCTGACGGTCGTCTCCCCGTCCAGCAGCGTGGCGCAGCAGCCGGAAAAGATCGCCGGATGGATGGAGAAATAGAAGACCAGGCTGTCCGGAAGAAACTCATAGTCGTGGCGCGCTCCCGGAGGAAGCAGGCAGAAATCGCCTTCTTTCAGGTATTCCAGCTGGTTGTTGATCACATTGGTGCAGGCTCCGGAGAGGATGTAGCAGGCTTCGTAGTAATCGTGGCTGTGAATGACGGAAGGAAGACCCGGGTGGCGCGTGACGATGAGCTGGGCGTCCTCCGGGATATGAACTTCAGATGTCCGGTTGATAAAACCGATATAGTTTGTCCAGGTGAGCAGGGGAACGCTGCCGTTTTCCCCCTCCTTCATGCCCTCGAAGATCCAGTCGGACACGTTCGGGAAATGGGTCCGGTTCAGCTGTTCTATCATTATTTGCTCCAGAAATCGGTCTTTTCGTACGTATGTCGGATCCTGCTTGTAGTCCATCGTAACCCTGTCCTTTTTTCATATAGTAAATTTGTGGTCAATTTTTATTAAGTATATCATGATTTGCAGTGATTGTTAATAAAAATATTGTGTGAAAACGGGAAAGATGTTCCGAAAATTGTATATTTATCACATAAAAATTAAAAAATGATAGATGTATTGCTTAAACGGGGTCATATGCGCATGGGGTATCATTTGTTATACTTATTAACCAGAAGTACCAAGTTGAGTAGGGTGCAAGCCTGAAAAAATATAAAAAATCACAAGGAGGTATGAGAGCAATGGCAAAAAAAGGCGCAGCTACAGTGCAGAATAAGCGAAAACTCTCATGGGACCTGATCTGGAAGCAGCGGTATCTTTTTTTCATGTCTTTACCGTTCGTTGTCTGGATCATTATTTTTAAGTACATACCCTTGTGGGGATGGACGATGGCTTTCCAGGAGGTCAAACCGGCGACCTTCGCGACGCCGATCTGGCAGAGACAGTTCACCGGTCTGAAGAACTTCACGGACGCGTTCAACGACCGTATCTTCATGCAGACCATGATCAACACCTTGGGCATCAGCGTCCTGCAGATCGGACTGGGTACGATCATCGCTATCCTGTTCGCCGTATTTCTGAACGAACTGGTATTTACCAAATTTAAGAAGGTCACGCAGACCGTATCTTACCTGCCCCACTTTGTATCCTGGGTCATCATCGCCAGCCTTGCAAAGAATATCTTTAACGACGGCGGCCTGTTCGACACGCTGACCCACACCAATCTTCACCTGATGAGCACCAACTCGCCTCTGATCTGGTTCGTCATCGTCGTGATCGACTGCTGGAAGGAGATGGGCTGGAACGCCATCATTTACCTGTCCGCCATGGCGGGCATCGACACCGGCCTTTACGAGGCGGCCCAGATGGACGGCGCCAACCGCTTCCAGAAGATGTGGCACATCACCCTGCCTGGTATCCGCCCGACCATCATCGTCCTGCTGATCATGAGCATCGGCGGCGCGCTGAACGTCGGTATGGAGCGGCAGATGCTTCTGAGCAACCCGCTGGTTCAGGATCACACCATGGTTCTTTCCTGGTTCTCCTACATAAGAGGTATCGGGAGCAGCAACTACGGTCTCGGTACTGCCATCGGCGTCTTCCAGTCCCTTGTCAGCGTTACGCTTCTGCTGATTGCCAATAAGCTGGCCGGTATGGTCGGTGAAGACAAACTGAT
>CANQBX010000179.1 GCA_947589095.1 uncultured Lachnospiraceae bacterium | reverse complement strand
AGGCAGAAGCAGCCTTATCCTCAGCCCATCCGGCAAGATTTGAAAGTGCCATTGTCATATCCTCCTTCTTTTATTCAGGGAAAAGATTTATCTCCTGTATCTTTGATTATACAAACCCGCTTTGCTTCCACAAGTACGCACTTATTTATAACATAGTTACCTTTTTGTAACCTTTGGCGCAGCTATTGCATTTTCTGTAATGCTGCACTATAATTTGTTTATAACATTCCAATTTGAAGTAATGGAGGTTCCCTATGAAAACAAAGGCTGAATTGATCCCTGAATGTCCCGTAGCGACTACGGTACAACTGATCGGAAACAAGTGGAAACTTTTAATTATTCGAAATCTGCTTGACCGCCCGTGGCGTTTCAATGAGCTTCAGAAGAATCTGGAAGGCATCAGCCAGAAGGTACTCACGGACAGCCTGCGGTCTATGGAAGCGGACGGAATTATTACTCGTACCGTGTACCCGGAAGTCCCGCCGAGGGTGGAGTATGCGCTGTCGGAGCTGGGCGAATCGATGCGCCCCATTCTCGACGCCATGAAAGCGTGGGGAGAAACTTATAAAGCAATCAATCAATGAGGAAAAGAGCCGGCGGTTAAATGATCTGACCTCCGGCTCCTTCTTCTTTACAATTACTTTTCATTGACTGTTTTCATATCCATTGTTATTTCAGTTTCGCACCGTCCTTGAAAGCGTTTCCTACCTTCTCACCCAGGCGGATATACGCTGCTGCCGCAGGGTCGAAGATAATGGCGTCCAGCTTTTTGTAGTCCACGTTTCCGTCCGTCAGAATGCTCTCGTCGGCGCTGACGTTGACGATCTGGCCGATCACATTGCCGTCCTCGTTGCATTTCAGGAACTTGCATTCCAGCGTCAAAGGCAGTTCGTTGATGACCGGCGCATTTACAAATTCGCTTTTCACCGTCGTGAAGCCCGCTTTCTCCATTTTGTTCGGCTCCTGCTTTGCAGAGACGATCCCCACATAGTCGCAGGGTACGACAGTAGAGGCGGTGGCAAAGCTGACGGTAAATGCGCCGGATACTTTGATGTTGTCCGTGGTCTTGTGGGAGCTTAAGCACAGCATGACCTGATTGGCGTCATATTGACCGCCCCAGGCGGCATTCATCAGGTTCGGCTTTCCGTTCTCGTCATAGGTGCCGATCATCAGCACCGGCTGGGGATAAACCCACGGTTTCACTCCAAAATTCTTTCTCATTCCATTGTCCTCCTATTATTTGAATTTTTTGATAGGTACCGAAGCCAAAGCGTATCATTTTCGATCTGCTCCACCGATTTCAGGGAAAATGCGGCAGGAACGGCAGCGGAAAACCCGCCTGTTTCAAACAGAGAGGCGGCGCCGCTGTCGCCGTCCGCCGTGGGAGCCAAAACGACGCTGAGTTCGTCGACCAGCCCATTTGCGGCAAAGGACCAGTTTGTCACGCCGCCTCCGGCAAGGAGAGCCCGGTCGATCCCGAACAGCGTTTTCAGTTTCCGCAGCAGCACTTCGCAGTCAATGGTTTCCCTTCCGGCAAAGAGATACGAGATCCCAAATCCGCGCAGATAGGCAAGGTAGCGGTCGGACACGGCTTCCGTCAGCACTTCGATGACGTGCGCCCTGGGGCGGCCCTTCTTTTCAAGGTATTTTCCATGCCACTTCAGAACGCCCTCACCGTCCAGCGATACGATGTAGTTCTTCACATCGCTGCCGGGGAGATAATCCTCGTGCGGGAAAGTTACGTCGATTTCCGGCAGATTGGATACAAAACCGTCCGCGTAGCCCTCCGCCATCGTGGTCGTACCATAAATGGTCGCGGGGCAGTCGTAAAACCTGCGAAGCTCTCCATATTTGCCGAGGGCCGGCATCGTTTCCGGCGCGGAGAAAAACCTCCCGTCGATCTTGCCGTCCAGCGCCATTAACATATGGCATATCACATAAGGTCTTTCCATGGTTGCCTCCTTTTTATTTTCCGAACAACCACCCCATGATGGTCTCGTCGTAGGCGAACAGCCCGCCTCCTCCGTGCTGATTGCTCATTCCCCTGTCCCGGAAATAGCTTCCATCTTTCACGTCCAGCACCAGCAGCTCCCCGATCTCCGCGTCCGTAAGCCCCTGATTCTCATACAGCCCGCGCAGGGTATCATAGGTGCGTCTGGTCGGTCCGGAGCCGTAATACTCGTCATCCTCGCCTATGACCAGATACACCGGCGTCCGGCTCTCCGCCAGAACTTCCAGATCCCCGTCCCACCGGGAAGAACAGTGCAGATAGGCTGTGAACAGCTCCGGCCGTTTCCCCATGACAAGGGACATGGTCTCTCCTCCGCCCGAATAACCGTTGGCATAGACCTTTTCGCGGTCGATGTTGTAGGCGTCAAGGAAATATTCCAGCAGGGCGATGGTCTGGTTCGCGGAGGTTTCCCGCCAGTCGGAAAGCTGCGGGGCAACGACGATCATTTCCTCGTTGTACTTCTGCGCTTCAAAGCCGTAACCTTCCGCCTCCAGATTCCGGGCCACGCCCTGAAAATACAATCCCTCATAGCCCGGAAGCGTGAAGAACAGCGCATAGGGGCGGCTGCCATCGTAGCTTTCGGGGATATAGACGTTATAGTGAATGTCCCCGTCATTCGGGGAATGATATACATTGTCGATCACAAAGCCCCGGTAGGTTTCGGTTCCGGCTTCTGCGGCACCCCCGGAAAGCGCTCCATCGGCGGCCTTTCCGGCCTCCTGAGGCAGCGCGTCGCCGGAACCGGTCATAGTTCCAGGCTTGCGACCCATTCCTTTACCGTGTCCTCATCCGCCCTTGACTGGAACCGCTGACCTTCCAGCCAGTCGCCGGTTCCGGCCGCGTCGCGCAGCAGCTCTCCGCTCTGACCGAGGCCGGAGGAGGAAGAGGTGCAGAACGGGATCACGGTTTTGCCGGTGAAGTCGTTGGCGGAAATGAATCCGTCCACCGGCCAGGCCGCGATGCCCCACCAGATGGGATAGCCTAATTTTTCAAAAGTCAATATATTTTTGCCAGCCGTAAAAGTTTCACTGTACCAACCGTATCAAGTCATGCA
>CANQBX010000178.1 GCA_947589095.1 uncultured Lachnospiraceae bacterium | reverse complement strand
TCGTCCACCGCGATGACGTCCATGAGGGACAGACCGCCGTCCTCCCCCGCCGCCTCCAGGGTGTCGGCCAGGGAGACCTCCCCCTGGAGCTTGCGCTGGGCCCGGAAGTGCATCAATATCTCATTTGCTATTTTCTCCCAGCGGCTCCACACCACTCCCCTCTGCCGCATCTTCAAAATTTTCTTTTTCGTCCGTCTGCGCGGTCAAACGTTCAATTCCGACCGGCGATTCCGGGAACTCATATTCATAATCAGAACCGAACAGTACCATGTGGGCATCTTTCCCATCCCAAATAATTTCCTTTACAAAGGTACGGATAGCTGCCCGCTTCTGTTCCACAGTCATATCATCCACCGTCCCTTTGAATGTGACAAGCATCTGCGCCAACAGGTCAAACTCAATGTCCGCCAGGGCATGACTGGCAGTCAAGTTCTTCCATTCCGCATAACTCCGCTTCAATTCCTCGCCTTTATCATGCAGTTCATCTATCTGTCTGACTATGTAGCTCTCGGCCGAAGTGCCGGAGGCTTTTGCCAGGGCAGAGACAAGGCCCTTGATTTTATCCTCATTCTCTTTGATTTCTGCCTCCAGCTTGCCTAACTGCTCGTTATAGCTGTCCTTGTTGCCGGCAAGTACCCGTTTGCTCCGCTCGATTTGACGAAACAGGTCAGAGCCGTCCTCACTCAGCATTTTTATCTGATTTATCACATCTGAATCCAAAATGTTGCCGTTGCAGTTTTTCATATTGCAGATATGGGATCTGCTGCGTTCTTTCATAGAACACATATAGTTGTAAATAGGTTCTCCCTTTGCGTTCAGCCTGCTTGTGAGTTTGGGCCGCATGTATTCCTTGCAGTTACCGCAGATCAGCAGGCCGGAAAGTAAAGCCACATTGCTGCGGGGCCTGCGATATGCTTTCGATTTATTCTGCTCCAAAACCATTTGGACTTTGACCCAGGCATTTCCCTCTATAATACCCTCATGTTTTCCAACAGACACGATCCATTGGTCCATTGGTCTGATTTCCGTTGTCTTTCCTGGGTGTTGAAGTGTTCGGTTATATGCCATGATACCGTGAACACCGTCAAAGTCACTTTTCTCTGAAAAAAGATCAACTTGCTTCTGCGTCAAATACTGATAGGCAGCTTCATCCGCTATCATGTAAACTGGATTTGTCAGAATAGAACGAATTGTAAACCTGGTAAACTCTTTCCCGTTTTTCGTTTGATACCTTCCCTGCAACAAAAATGTTTCCGTTTTGGTCAGCGAACCGGTTTGAATGAATTTTTCAAAAATCATCTTTATCAATTCGATTTCTTCGGGGATAATCTTTAACTTGCAGGCTTTTCGCGTCTTACCATCAATCGTCACAGTGGACATGCTTTCTGAGGTATATCCAGTGGGAGTAATGCCGCCAAGCCATCGTCCGGTTTTGGACAGTTCGTGCATATTATCCCGAATACGCTCCGCAATGGTTTCCCTCTCTAGTTGGGAAAAGACCGAGGAAATATACATCATCGCCCGGCCCATGGGAGAAGATGTGTCAAACTGCTCTTTGATGGAAATAAATTCGATTTTCATTCCATTCAGCTGCTCAATCAATTTTGCAAAATCTCCGATGTTGCGGCTGATACGGTCCAGCCGGTAGACCACAATAGCACGAAAATTCTTCTTCTTCGCATCAACCATCATTTTTTTGAACTCCGGCCGCTCCAATGTTCCCCCAGAAAATCCCTCGTCCTCATAAATCAAGGCATGGTAGGCATCGTTTTCACTAAAATGCAATCGAATATACTGTTTGCACATCTCGATTTGATTTTCAATACTTTCCCCCTTTCCAGTGAATTTAGATTTGCGAGAGTAAATTACAAACGGATTGCTGGCATACATATATACTCCTCCACATGATAGATATTGTGTGCTATTCTCTCATCCCCACATTTTACCAGTACACGCAGGCAAAAATGTGGTAATCCACTTGTTTTTGTATGGAAAATTCATCGGTTTTACAATAATATTATACATTTTAAGCTGTAATAATGCAAAAAACGCAAAAAAGCGCCGCTTAACAGCGGCGCTTTTTTGCGTTTAGGAGGTGAAAAACATGATAACAGTGTTTGACTACTATTACGGCGACGAGAGCGGTCAATTCTCCTTCTACCGAATCCCCCGCCAGCTCATTACCGACGAGAGGTTCAGGAAGCTGTCCACCGACGCGAAGCTGCTCTATGGCCTGCTCCTGGACCGCATGGGACTCTCTGCAAAAAACGGTTGGTACGATGAGGCCAGGCGGGTCTACATCTACTACACCCTGGAGGAAATACAAGGGGACCTCGGCTGCGGACATGAAAAGGCCGTGAAGCTGTTGGCCGAGCTGGATACCGGCAAGGGCTTCGGCCTGATCGAGCGTGTCAAACAGGGCCAGGGCCGCCCCACTAAAATATATGTCAAGCGATTCACCACCAGCGAAAAACCGCAGCCCTCTCCTGCGCCGCAGGAAGCTCCCAGACTTCCGATTTTCGGAAGTCAAGACTTCGGAAAATCAGAAGTCAAGGGTTCCGATAATCCGAAATCAAGACTTCGGAAAATCGGAAGTGCAGACTTCGGGAAATCGGACGCAAGTTATATTGAATCTAATCAGACTGATTTTAGCTATACTGATCCATCTATCCATCCGTCCCCCTCTGAAACAACGGGATGGATGGATAGAAACGATTGCAGAGAAGAAATCAGAGAGAATATCGAATATCCCACCCTCTGCCAGCGGTACAACCGTGGGGATGTGGACGAGGTGGTAGAACTGATCGCTGATGTGCTCTGCTCCACCCGCCCCACTCTGCGGATCGGCGGCGAGGAGCTTCCCACCGCCCAGGTGAAGGAGCGTTTCATGCGTTTGGGATATGACCACCTGGAATATGTTTTTAGCTGTCTGCGCCGCAACACCACAGAAGTTCGCAACATCCGGGCCTACCTGCTGACCGCCCTATACAACGCCCCGGCAACGATCAACAGCTACTACCAGGCAGTTGTCCAGCATGATTTTGGCCCCTAATGTCAGTTGAAATGCGTCTCAAATTGAGTAATGTCATTAAGTTAGGAAATCAAAGAAGAATCCGAGGGCTTCCCGAGATTTTCAAATGGCAGTTTGAAAT
>CANQBX010000177.1 GCA_947589095.1 uncultured Lachnospiraceae bacterium | reverse complement strand
CTTGAGCCTGGCGGCGACGTCAGGCCTAGATAGATGATCACCCACGACATAACCCGGCTTATCGTCTTGCTCATTTTCTATGTTTGGAAATCATGAAGGGAGGAGTGTTCATGAAAGCGAAGAAGCTGCTGGCCGTACTGCTTGGCGGCGCGCTCTGCATGGCTGCGGCCGTGCCGGCGATGGCGGCCAATGAACTGGACGCGGTTTATCTGAGCCTTGTCTCGGAGATGGAGCTGTATGATCTGACCCCGGGCGAGTCGATCGTCGAGACGACCCCGGAGGCGGCGAGCGACAGTTATCGGATTGCCGATTGCGACATTACGACAACGATGACTTCCGGGGGCGTGTATACCTATGTGCTGGACGTTTATGCGCAGGGAGGCGCACGGTTCAGCAAGAACACGATGGTGTCGGTCTACGGCGCTTATGATATTTCCGTAGATCTTCGGTCGACTACCCGCATGCGTGTCAGGGCGAAGGCCTATCCGTTCCGGGTTCTGGGCGAAGTGACCGGTATCCAGATCGACGCTGCCGGGAAAGAGGCGTACTGGACGCCGGTAGATGGCGCGAAATCCTATTCCGTCATCATTTATTTTGCGGACAGCGACGGCCGTGTCCGCCATGCAAAGTCAACAGTCCATGAAACGAAGATCGGTTTAAGCAATTACATTGACCGGTACGATTATGTCGAGGTGGCTGTAAGGGCGGCCAGGGGATCCGGCACCAGCGACCGGTATACCGCGGAGGCAAACTATATGCTTTCCGGAGGCGGCATTGACGAGGAGAATTATGTGGATGTTTATGACTTCCGTCTTCCCACGGCGACCTACGGAAAGCTGCCGGACGGAACCACGGGCGTCAATCCGTTTAACCCGCATGCGGTCGCCGGAGGCGGGAGTACGTCATCCGGCGGAAACAGCGGCAGCACGGCCGGCGAACCGGTCACGGCAGGGCCCCTGGCAGGCAGCGGAACCGTTTCTCCGGCGGCCGGCGGGCAGCCGGCGGGAGGATCCGCCGCGCCGTCCCAGACGGACGGATGGCAGGGCAGCGGAGATAACTGGTACTATCTGCGCGGCGGAGCGCGGGTCACCGGCTGGCTTGGCCTTACGGCGGACGAATGGTATTTTATGGACAATTCCGGACTTATGAGCGCGGGATGGTTCAATGATAACGGAACCGTTTATCTGCTGAATCCCGCCCACGACGGCTCCTACGGAAAGATGCTGGCGGGCTATCAGTATTATAATGGATTTTTATATTATTTTAATGAAGCCCATGACGGTTCCTACGGCGCTATGTTCCGGAACCGCACGACGCCCGACGGGCGCTGGGCGGATAATGACGGTATAGTCCGCTGAGGCGGCCGGGATGAATACGGAAGGAGCGTTACCGACATCCTTCCTGCATGGAAATACAAGCAGAGGAGAGCGCCGCCGGCGGGCGCTCTGCCCGCATGGAAACGGGGAATCGCGGCAGTGCTTCGCGGTTCCCCGTTTTATGTCCGAATGCAGTGCAGAAGAAGCGCCGGCGGAAGAAGCGCCGGCAGCGCCCGAAAGGATTCACTTGCTGTATTTCTCCTCGCAGTAGAGGCACCGGTAGGTTTCCGTCTTCTCATCGGACAGATAGAATACGTCGGGCAGCTCCTGCTCGATCGATGTGATGCAGCGCGGATTCTTGCAGTGTATTACGTTGGTGATCTTTTTGGGCAGTTTTAAACGTTTCTTCTCGACGATCTTGTCGTCGCGGATGATGTTGACCGTGATGTTGTGGTCGATATAGCCTAAGACCTCCAGATCCAGGTTATCCATGGGGCCTTCGATCTTAATGATATCCTTGCGGCCCATTTTGTTGCTGCGGGCGTTCTTGATGATGGCTACCTGGCATTCCAGCTGATCCAGGCCCAGATGGTAGTAGATCTCAAGACTTTTGCCCGCCTGAATATGATCCAGGACGATGCCTTCGTTTAATCCGCTGATATTCAGCATGGCTTTTCCACCTCCAGTAAAGTCATAATCAGTGCCATCCGCACATACACTCCGTATTGGACCTGCTTAAAGTAGGCGGCCCGGGGATCCTTATCCACTTCTACGGAAATCTCGTTGACGCGGGGCAGGGGATGAAGAACGAACATGTCCTTCTTGGCGAGCTTCATTTTCGTCCGGTCGAGAATATAGGAATCCTTTAAGCGGATATAATCCTCTTCATTGAAGAAACGCTCCCTCTGCACGCGTGTCATGTAGAGAATGTCAAGCTCCGGCATGGCTTCGTCCAGGTTCCAGACCTCCCTGTATTCGATCCCGTTCGCGTCCAGGACATCCTTCCGGATATATCCGGGAACACGCAGCTCCGGCGGGGAGATCAGGATGAACCGGATGCCCGGATAGCGGACAAGCGCGTTGATCAGGGAGTGGACGGTCCGGCCGAACTTCAGATCGCCGCAGAGACCTACAGTCATGTGATCCAGCCTTCCCTTCAGGGAGCGGATGGTCATCAGGTCGGTGAGCGTCTGGGTCGGATGCTGGTGGCCGCCGTCGCCGGCATTGATGACCGGGATGGAGGAATGATTGGCCGCGACCAGCGGCGCGCCCTCCTTGGGATGGCGCATGGCGCAGATATCGGCATAGCAGGAGATGATCCGGATCGTGTCCGCTACGCTTTCCCCCTTGGCGGCGGAGCTGGAATCGGCAGAAGAAAAGCCAAGGACACTTCCGCCCAGGGATAACATGGCGGATTCGAAACTCAGGCGAGTTCTGGTGCTTGGCTCATAAAATAATGTAGCTATCTTTTTGCCCTCGCAGACGTGGGCATATTTGGGAAGATTGTGCTCGATATCAACTGCGAGGTCGAGCAGCCGGTCGATCTCCTCGACGGAGAAGTCTAATGGGTTTAGAAGGTGTCTCATACGTTTCTCCTTTGGCTCATATAGAATTACCGTTCCCTATTATAGCGGATTTCACGACGGATTTCCACCTCTTTTTTGGAAAAGATAGGACATAGAATACTCTTTAAGGAAATCGTAATAAACATTAAGAATATAATTATAGGAAAAAGACAGGAAGCAATGTAAACTGTTATATTAGAAACTCAAACTTCCCATATTAAAAATGGGGTTCGCACCTTGAAAAATCAATACTTTAGCTCATAAAAAAGCATCAG
>CANQBX010000176.1 GCA_947589095.1 uncultured Lachnospiraceae bacterium | reverse complement strand
GAGAAGATAGGAAAGGAAATACATTGCATTGATGAAGAAATTCTTTTCGAGATCCCAGATGGCTGGCAATGGTGCAGGCTGGGTACTCTATTTAGCCACAATACCGGAAAAGCGCTTAATTCATCAGCTACGGAAGGCTCTATGCTTACATACATCACGACTTCAAATGTATATTGGGATCATTTTGAACTGGATAACCTTAAGCAAATGCTTTTTAAAGATGATGAAATTGAAAAATGCACAGTAAAGAAGGGAGATTTACTTGTTTGCGAAGGCGGAGATATAGGCCGCGCCGCCATTTGGGATAGCAGTGAACCCATACGGATACAAAATCATATCCATCGTCTTCGGGCATATGGTGGTATATATACACCATTTTATTATTATATTTTTTATTTTTATAAAAGGAGTGGTTATATTAAAGGAAATGGAATCGGTTTACAAGGTCTCTCATCCAATCAGATCCACATGATAATTGTGCCTCTGCCCCCTCTTAGTATGCAAAAGCAAATTGTTAAAAGAATAAATAGTATATTTAAATGCCTTGATAAAATAGAAACGGCTATTATCATGTAATTTCTATACATTTCTATTTTGATCTAAAATTTTTGCCTGTCACAGCATTTTTTTAGATGCAGTCAATATTCTTAAGACAGGCAATTAATTCTTCTCCAGTATAATGTTTATGCGGATAACCGCAAAATATTATATACGGAGGTGTCTGTTTATGAAGGCGCAGATGACATTTGAGGAGCACTTACGAAAAAGTGATCTCTCAGAAAACACTATTAATTCTTATCTTTGGACGGTAAAATATTTCCAGTCACACTATGACAAAATAAGCAAGGATAATTTACTGGCATATAAAGGCTATCTGACAGAATTTTTTAAGCCAAAGACGGTAAACCTACGAATTCAGGCGATGAACCGATATCTGAAGTTTCTTGGCAAAGAGAGTTTACAACTAAAGGCGGTGAAAGTACAGCAGAAAAATTTTCTGGAGAATGTTATAAGTAATGCTGACTATGATTTTCTCAAGAAACAGCTAAAAGAAGACGGCAATATGGAATGGTATTTTGTCGTATGGTATTTAGCGGCCACAGGTGCGCGAGTTAGCGAACTAATCCAAATTAAGATCGAACATGTTCAAATCGGATATTATGATGTGTATTCAAAAGGTGGTAAACTTCGACGACTTTACATACCTAAAAAGTTGAAAAACGAAACGCTAAAATGGTTGAATGAAACGCACCGTTCATCCGGATACCTGTTTTTGAACAAATATGGTGAACGCATTACCACACGCGGCATTTCTCAGCAGCTTAAGAATTGCGCAGAGAGATATGGTCTTGATAAAAAAGTAGTGTATCCTCATTCATTTCGGCACAGATTCGCTAAAAATTTTCTGGAAAAATACAATGATATTGCGCTTCTTGCTGATCTTATGGGACATGAAAGTATAGAAACAACAAGAATTTATCTACGCCGTACGGCAGGTGAGCAGCAGGCGTTGGTCGACAAGATTGTGACGTGGTGAAAAGTTCAGCCACTTTCCTAAGTGGAAGTGGCTGAATAAAGCGCTCCGCTATGCCAATTGCATGACCTCGGCTTCGAGTTCCTTTAATTCGTCAAATGATAATGAAGGGACACAATCTGCAATATCCTCAAGTGACATTTTCCCCTTTCGTATCAATCTTTTCGCTGTTTCCAGAGCCTCGTCATGCCTTTCGCTTTTGATAAAGGATTTCATAATTTCTTCTTCATCAAATAAGCTCATCATAATCGTCACAACCTCCATTTCTCTCTGAGCCAAATACTCCCTAAGAATATTTCTATCCCTGCATATTCTGACTGTTTCTGTCACTGCTTTTTTGGTCATTCCGTGATGACGTGTCTGTTCATTAAAAACCTTACAAAAGATAATATATTGGTTAATGATATCATCCTTATCACTCTCATAGATTACTTTGGCTTTTACTTCAATGTCAATGCTCGCATCATTGAAAAACTCCTTTCCTAAGGAGATTTGATCAGGTTTTCGTCCTTTGCTTCCAGTGAATATCACGTAGAGCTCTGGTTTTGGCATTTTTACCTTCTTACTCTTATAGTAGTTTTGATTTGTCCGCTGAAAATATTCGTGGTAACTTTGCGCAAGATACAATAAAACTCTTACTAAAATATTCATCGTCCATGTAGACTGTGCTTCTACGAGTATCATCAAACGGTTGTTTACAATAAACCCTAAGTCATTATATAGGTTATCTGTTAGTACGTTTTCTATGGTTACATCTGTCAGCGAATCTTCTGTTGCTGTTTTATCTTCCGGATGTAGTGTCTGGTACAGCTTTAACAGATAAGTCTTGTTCTGGAAAAGGTCAAGAAATACACTGTTCTTTGCCGTACGTTTTACCTTGATTTCCTGCATCATCTCGTCTGACACCATATCACCTCAATTCTAGAAAATTATGGCAGACAACTAATGTGATTCGTTGCTGATACACTTGAATTATACCTAAAAATAGACATATTTACAAGAAAATTTGTATTAATTTTCTCGCCTTGGTAGTACACTGTTCCAACCTCCGCCATTCAGATCTTTTTATGAGTTTGAAAAACAGCCGAATCTATAAAAGAGCTTCAGCAATTTGATCCAAATACGAAAAATATAATTCGATTATTCTTACTATGCGCTGCTGCTCCGCAACAGGGGGAAGTGTGACAACTGCTTTTTTTCCGTCGATTGTGCTAAGACGAGGCATTTTTACTCCATAAGAACAGCGATTTGCATAGGCTAAAAAAGTTGGCGACATTAAATAGTATCGGGCATAGGCCGGAAGCAATAGTGAACTGAAATCTAATGGCAAGATTTCAGACGTACAATAGCCGTTTTCATCAGCCAGAACGACTTTATTTAAATACGGTCGGAGCTTACTATAAAGAACTTGACCGGCGAAAAAGCGATGTTTTGTACTACTGGAGTCACGCTGCTTTTTTGTGAATTTCTGAATAACCTTACCTGTCTCTTTTTCGATATCTTCCAAATCCAAAATCCATGCGTTTTCGTCAATGTCAGAAGTTTCAACATTAACACAATTCCCATAGTCACAAACCTCACCAAGACAGCAAACTTCCCAGCTTTCGGGCAATGAATCAAAATCCCATTCTGCAATTGATTCAAGACGATTCTCAGTTTTCAG
>CANQBX010000175.1 GCA_947589095.1 uncultured Lachnospiraceae bacterium | reverse complement strand
CATGTCACGCAGGCCTCCGTGACATGGTATCCTTTCTCAAAGACATTTTTTGTTTCCGTGCTTTTGGAGCCGTCCCTGACAAGGCCGAGGGCTTCGAATTTATAACCATCGGGTTTTACCACATCGCTGTCATCAATGTGGATGACGGGCTGGGAAGGAGCCCATTTTCGGACGGCGGCAAGGTAAGATGACAGGGCTTTTTGGGGACTCCTTTGTTCAGGTGTCTTGTGAGGCGCTCCACGGAATTGACCTTTTTTGAATCTTCATGGAGTTGGTCGATGATGTCGGTGAGGAGACAGCTTCCGGCGGCGAGCATGCCATAGGTCATGTCGGCGGTAAACTTTTTATCGGGCTTGGAAAGGTGCCTGGAAATTTTATTTGAGAAATTTAAAATTTGCCGTTTCATTTGGTAGGTTTTGATGTAAAATGGACCATAAGGAATCCCCCGTTTTTGTTTAGTAAGGTTTTTGATTGGACACTTAAATTTTATATTAAAATCGGCCAGGATTCCTTATTTTTTTGAGATTTTTCAAAAATGTACATAAGTAATGTGGTGCCAGTGGACAGAACTGCGGAAACTCGAGATGAAGATAGGTTGAAAAGATATAAATTTGTATAAATCAGAGGTGTTGCAGGTGGCTAAAAGCAGTGTGAAGAGGATAACAATAGAATAACGAAAAAGAAGATGTCTAAATGTTAGAGGAGAAAATGATACTAAAATATCTATATAAAAAGAGGTGAGTTGAATGAGTAAAGATCTGACAGTATCTCGGCTTGATTATCAGAACATATTGAATAATGGTCTTGCTATAGCGGAGATTCAAAAGCAAACACGTACTCAAGGAATCTATTTTGAAGATAAAATATGTTTTACGAAAAGCATGGATGCTACATACTTTGAAGTAGAACCAAGGACAGTTGAAAGGTATGTAAGTGAGAATCAGAGAGAAATTTCAGATAATGGCTATGAGGTGCTGAATGGAAAACGATTAAAAGATTTCCTTGCTTGCGTCAGAGAACAGAATGTTCCCGACATAAATGTCGGGAACATCAGTAACCGAACAACACAATTGGCTATCTTTGATTTTAGATCACTCCTTAAACTGGCGATGTCATTAGGCTTTCGGCGGAGTGCTACGATAAGCACTTCGCCATTTTTAATTTGAAAAAATTTATAATAAAGGAATAATGCTTGAATTGATACACCGAAGAATGATATACTGTATTTGTATAATTATGTCTTTTGTGTGGACAAGAAAATTACAGAGGGAATATGGCGAAGTCCGGAATGAATCCGAAGACACTTCAATATATTATGGGTCATAGTGACATCGGTGTAACACTGAACACATATACGCATCTGAACTATAATGATGCGGAGTTTTAAATGAAAAGTGGATGAAAAGAATCCGGGGGGTGGAAGGAGGATGAGATAAAATGGCAGAAATAAAGAAATATGATCAAATTAACACGATTACCAACGAAATAGTGAGCGAGGTATTGCATCTTTTGCAAAATAATGTATATAAGATAGTTTTGTATGGCTCCTACGCGAGAGGCGATTTTACAAGTGAGTCTGATATTGATATCATGATTCTTTTAAATTGTAAGAAAGAACAAGTTATGCAGTACAGGAAACAGATTAGTAAGTTATCCAGCAGGCTAGGTCTAAAGAATGATATTGAAATTTCCCTTTTGCTTAGGGACAGGGACACATTTGAACGTGGAGAAAATGTCCTTCCATTTTATAAAAATATAAAGAAAGACGGAATTGAGATATATGGATAAGGAATTATGGAATCTATCACAATATCGAATGGAACAAGCGGAAAGATGTATTCGCTCTGCAAAGGTCTTAGCAGAAGATGAGGATTATAAGGGCTCGGCAAATAGATCTTATTATGCTATTTTCCACTGTATGCGCAGCATCCTAGCATTAGAAGGTTTTGATAGAGATGCGACACTTGATGATCCTTTGTGGGGGAGACTGGTTGAACTATTGAGATGGGCAAAGGATTCTATCCTATCATTAAGAAGTACATATGGCGATAATTTTCCACTTTATCTTGAAACTAAAAATGATGTAAAAAATTTATTATCAAATGATCATGAAAATTAGGGGGGAGTTATTTGCTGTATGTTTTTGGCTGAATTAGGAAGCTATGGAATCCGATTTTTCAAATGATTGACGAGAAGAAAGGGATATTTTATAATATTTTCAGATCTTTGCTTGAGAGTAATAAGTGGACAAGTATAAAGACAGTTTTTGTGTATTTTTCTGAACATGGAGGAATCTGGAGGGTGAGTATGCTCGATTTTGAGAATCTTGAAAAATACAGAGAGAATAATCGAATTGAAGCGAAGAAGGCGCTTGGTGGTCTGCCGCACAGCATATGGGAGACATATTCCGCATTTGCGAATACACTTGGCGGGATTCTGCTTCTCGGAGTGGAAGAACACGAGGATAAGTCCTTGCATCCTGTAGACCTGCCTGATCCAGAGAAGCTGGTGAAAGAGTTCTGGGATATCGTGAATAATCCGCAGAAGGTCAGCGCGAATATCCTTACTTCCAGAGATGTGACGATACGGCAGATCGACGGCTGTCATATCATCGTTATTGTTGTGCCTCGGGCTAACCGGAATGATCGGCCGGTATATGTAGAGGGAAATCCGATGACCGGTACGTATCGACGAAACGGTGAAGGGGATTACAGGTGTACGAAAGAAGAAGTGTTCGCAATGACAAGGGACGCTTCTGTCAGAACACAGGATATGCAGATTCTTGAGGAGATGGATACGGATGTGTTCTGCTATGACAGTGTACACAGTTACAGAATGCGGATGAAATATGCACGACCGGGACATGTGTGGGAGGATCTTGAGGATATTGATTTCCTGTTTAGGCTAGGAGCTGTCGGTAGGGGAGCGAATGGAAGGCTTCATCCGACGGCAGCAGGGCTTTTGATGTTTGGATACGAATATGAGATCGTGCGGGAATATCCCATGTATTTCCTCGATTATCAGGAACAGCTGGATGATTCTGCCCGCTGGACGGATCGGATCGTGTCCTCTTCCGGGAACTGGAGTGGGAATGTGTATGATTTCTATTTTCGGGTTTATAACCGGATCGTGCAGGACGTCAAAGTGCCTTTCCGTATTGAAAACGGCAGCAGGGTGGATGACACGCCGGTGCATACCGCTCTGAGGGAAGCTC
>CANQBX010000174.1 GCA_947589095.1 uncultured Lachnospiraceae bacterium | reverse complement strand
CAGATTGATCATCATTTCTTCCATGGGGATCAGGATCCGCTGGCCTTTATAATACACCACAGCCACGACCCAGCCGCCGTCCAGGCGCTCAATCCCACTCAGGCTACCTGACAGGATCTTTCTGGTACGCTGGGCATTGACCAGCTCGTGCCATACAACATCCTCTGTTTCGTTTTCACGGGTAACTCCGGCCGCATCTACATCCACGGTCAGAACCCCTGTTAGACGCCCGGCTCTGGGCCTCCCTCTTTCTCGTGCCTCCTCAGCCTGCATAATCAGACTCTCGTCTTTCACCCACATTCCTCCTTTTCTTTCCGTCTGGTTCCCGTTTTTCAAAAGAAAAAGCAGCCAGAACAACGCCTGACTGCTTCTCCTTACCAGATTCCAGAAATCTGATGATACCATTATAAACGATGCTAAATCGCATATCAATCCGAAATGAAATGCAAATTTATCTATTTTCGTTTCATTCCAGACTTACCATATGGAATGTCTCAATACAGTGCAGAAACGTCCTGGACAATTCCTGGTACAAGTCTTCACAGAAATACCCGTCAATCCTCGAGCGGCTGATAAGTAACGGCTGCATCATAAGAAACAACTGTTCTTTCGCTTCCGTACTGCCGGATTTTGCCTGCCACAGTAGCTCGTCAAATCCCGTCTCCATATTTCTTCCATCCTTTCTTCATCTTCTTACGGGCATAGGAATAGCTGTCTGCCACTTTCTGGTAATCCTCATTCAGGATCTGACTGATTTCAGCAAATGTCTGTCCACGGAACACCCTGGCAAATACGATCAGGAGTTCCCTATCAGTAAGATCCGTCAGCGCAGACCATAACTGCACATCGATCTGCTCTGACAAATAGGCCTTTATGGCTTCCACATCCCATCCAACATCACTGGCTGGATTCAACTCCCTGCGGATCGCTTCATCCAGATCATACCAATCATCGGTAACAAGACATTCAGGATCTGCCGTTTCTTCATGACTACTTAATCGCATTTCCTTCTTTATATAGTCCCTCCTTGCCCTCTTGAGGGCCGTATCAAGATAGCGTATAAAACATCCTTTCATGGATTCATGATCTTCGCTCATGTTTTCCTCCAATCTGATTCAGGTTGACGGGTTCCTGATCAGACTGGGCGGGGCGCGGATCCAGAGCGTGAATAAACCTTTGTTTTCTGGGGTATATTGTTGTGGTTCGAAACAAAAAAAGGAGCAGAACAAGTCTGCTCCCGAAGATAAAACTGTACTGCTCTCCCCTCGCCTCTCCCCCCGCAGTTCAAGGACCACAATACGTTATCCATTTCGTTTTATTAACTTTATACCCTATAAAATAAAGGTATATAGTTTATTTTCCAATTTCTGTTCAACCGATAAACTATAATAAGAGGTGATGATAATGAAAACTCCCGATAATCGGCTTGGTTACTCGATCAAAGCAGCAAGAGAAGCCCGGATGATGACGCAGGAAAAACTGGCAGAGCTTATTGGCGTCTCTACCGTCTATATATCTGAAATAGAAAATAAGCGGTCGGCTCCAAGCTTCATGCTTTTGTACAGAATCTGCCGGCTTCTTAATGTTTCTGTCGACGATGTTATTTTCCACACGGAATCTGATTCCGCGAGGAAGATTTCCCGAATGCTTTCACAGTGCAATGAAAAGCAGCTGAAGGTAATTCAGGCTATGATTGAGGCAATGCTGGATGCGGATTCCGACCAGTAAATCGCTTTCCCCGATTCATATACTATTACTTTGAGCCGCCCCTAATCTCTTCACAATGGATTAAGCCAATCCCCACCAATATCGCGTACAAATAGCTGTCATTTGGTATTCCCAATTGTTCAAGGTACCCGGCCATGTTCTGATGCTCCAATATGCTGCAGGATACCATTAGGATCTCTGTCATGGATATCACTATTCCATCCGGTTCTATGACCAAGCTTGCCCTTGCCTTTCCCATTAAAGGTACAGACAAGCGATAGGTAAATTTAATGCTCCCTGTTTCTTTTATATTCCGCGTCAAATGAAAAGGATACTGCTGAAAAATCTCCAAGGCGCTCCAGAGATTCTCTTCTGTTACAGCTTGTGCGAGAACCTCCCTTGCCTTCTTACGTTTCCGGTACAGTATTTCTCTTTCTGCTGTCGTCGAGAGATAATCCATCTTATATATCATCTTTGAATACGGCAGGTATGAATGGACAGAGGCCCTGCTCAAATTTAACATTCGCCCAATCTCCGCGACATTCCTTCCTCCCCTATACAAATCCTGAACCTCCCGCGAAACTACAGTAGAGTATGCCCCTGCCGTGATGAGGATTTTTCTCGCTTTCAGAGAGGTGATACCAAACAGAACAGCTACTTCATTCAGGGTCATACGCTGCTGCACTCGGCCCTTTCGGTCATCATATCTCCCAAACGCTTCCGCCATTTTGGTTATCATTTCTTTCGACAGCGCCACCGAATCATAATCCGGATGCTTTTTCGGGTTCATTCTGAAGCTTCCTTTCCGAAAACACATATGCCTACATCAGCATATATTGCAAACCGCAACAATCTAAATAATAGTGATACAAAAAAACGGACTCAGGCGGCAGAGTTTTCTGCAGTCCTTCATCCGGCTCAATAGTATCCATTAAACATTCTTTATTATGTCTTTTATCTTAATTCTCGCTTTATGGGTATAGTCATCCCCAAGAGAATCCTTTACCATAACCGTAAGTCTTTTATTGGCCTTCAAAGTGCCCATCTCCACAAAATGCTTAAGTTCAGCTGCAAACGTATTTCGTTCAAACAGAAAATCCCTGCTCTCTTCCGGACCTATCCGAATCGGGAGTTCAACATAGGCGTTTGAAGCATACTGTGCTTTATTCAGCCATAATATCTTCTTCCTTCCCTTTATATTCAGGGAATTAACTGTAATCTCCCTGATTCCTCTGTTTTTTACGCTGATGCAGTAAAAGTCCATCTGCCTTCCCATTTCATCCCAACTGAGAGCACTGGTCATTGTAACAACAATATGTTTTTCAAGCGGCTGCAGATATTGTTTTACCGCTATAACAACAGCGATAGCCGTTGTCAATGAACCTATTGTAGTCCCAATCGCGCCAAAGGCAGTCCAAAACAGATTCCAGTCCATAATGCTTTCTCCACTCACTTCATATAACCTATTTATCCTTTTACCTCCATATACAGACATATATGGTACAATTCAGAAAAAAAGGAGGTCCCACAATGAATATGCATGATGAAGTAACCCGCTACCTTG
>CANQBX010000173.1 GCA_947589095.1 uncultured Lachnospiraceae bacterium | reverse complement strand
AAATCCATGAAATTCAAGCTCCCTATTATTGAGGGAGATATGGAATTGAGTTTGGACAATGATGAACATGTCGAAACGGTGGTATTGATGTCACGGGTTAAGGACTGACCGCCGAAAAAGTGCCGTAAATACGGGCTTTTCTGGCATTAGGCCGTTAGCACCGGAGGGCGTATTTGACCGTGAAAATCGCTCTGTCAGAACATATCAACCGTTTTGGTCGGAGGGTTGAGTGGCCGATTTAGATGTTTTTGTGATAGGGTTGTGGCTGTGATTTAGATGTTGTCTAATCTGGCAATTCGACTGTTGGCTGTATAGTAGGCAGTGGATTAGATGCTAAGGAAGGAGGAGTTTGTAATAAAGCTTTTTATTATCGGTAATGGATTTGATATAGGGCATGGGTTGCCGACTCAGTATTGGGATTTTAGGAATTACTTAGAAAAAATATATCCAGATTTTTTGTACGCATTTGAAGAACACTATTATATATATCCAAGAATGTCAGATGCGGAGAAAGCAAAACTACTGTGGAATGAACTAGAGACTAATTTGGCAAATATTGATGAGGACGTAATTATTGAAAACGGTGTTAGTGTCGATATGGATTTGGAAAGTGGAGATGTTGGTATAGAAGATACGTTATATCATTACTTTTCGGATGAGTATAGCTATATTGAACGTCTTGCTAAATACTTAAAACAATGGATTAGAACGATAAAAATCCGTGATACTCAGAAGAAATCATCATTAATAACTAATGATTCAATTTATATTACTTTCAACTACACTGCGGTTTTGGAAAATATTTATGACATTTCGCTTTCCAAAATTACTCATATACATGGTTCACTAAGACAGTATGATATTGAGCCGGTTTTAGGACACGGCAATCAGGAACGTATCGAGCGTATTTTGGAAAAGAAAGAAGAAGCTGAGCGTTTGTTTGATGAAAAATGGACAAGCATTTGTAGAGTCGTTGAGGACTATTACAAAAGAACTTATAAGGATGTAAATCGCTATGCTATGCGACTTCCAAGACTTGATGCAAAAACTATTGATGAGATATGTGTTATTGGTCATTCGCTTGCTGGTGTAGATAGAACATATTTCAATAAAATTGATAATATGACAATGCGTTGTCTTACTTGGAAAGTTTATTATTACCATCCAGAAGAGAAAGATAGATTAAAAAATAATCTTATAGATGCAGGTGTAGATTCAGACAAAATAGAATTGGTTCCTTCTTCAGAATTTTATGATTTACTTTACTTGACAAAACCAACAAGCTGTCGCATAACCTGTTTTTCTGTATTTTTTGTCGGTAATAATATTTTCATCTTCAACAATTATATGATGATTTTTGTCATTAAGAATATTATTTCATATTGAAACAACTCTATCATCTTTATCAGGAAATGGTTTATCGTGCAGCTGCATATAAAGCGATAAAATGCCGTCAAAATCATCTTCTGCAATTTCTCTTATCATAACATCTCGCCTTTATAAATACCAATCTATCGAGTAATACCCGCTAATACGACTCCGCTTTTTCGTCCGCATTATGAAAGTCTTTCATACCCTGTTCAGTGTCAAATCATTATTCACTTAATAATTTTACCGCCCATTCCTCTGCCTTTTTATCCGGTTTTAGAATCAGCTCCTGCCACTGCCCCTGATAATACAGTCCGCCGCATCTGGCGCTGTTTTTTCTGTTTCCAATGATATGATCCGGCATCAAAAATTCATATTCCCGCCAGGTTGCAGGAGTTTTTCCTTCCATAGTTAAAACTCGGTCCTCTCTGTAAGAAAGAACACCGCACCCCGGAAGGGATGGACATAAGCTTAATCTTTCACTTGCAAGATATAGGGCATTGCGATCTGATCGATATCTTTCAAAATCAGCATGGGGATGCCAGCTGCATTTCTTAATTTTTTCAGGCGTATCCAATATTTCTCCTATTTGCAGATAGCTATGGATCATATGAACTGCGCCTTTTTCACATGAGAATCTTAAAACTTCGTTTTTATCATATTCTGTCTGCCGAAAAATTCCGAAAAACAGGAACAAATCCCCGACTGTTACTTCCGCATTACGCAGTATCCCCAATGCGCTTCCCGTCTGACCGAAAGCAGGCCGCCAGTTATCTACCGGCACGATTCGAACACCCTCTCGAATATCCGGATCAAGATGGCAGCCGCTGTAAACCGCTCTCGGATTTAAATCGGTCAAAATTCTGTCATAGCTAAAACCATTATATTGCAGATCACTATACTTAAGATCTTCCTCATCCGGTATGGGCAAAGATAATAATGTTCCATCCGGCAGAATCGGACTGGGACAGCCGCCGCTTGTGGTATCAAATCCCTTTCTGGATAATATAATCTTCATTACCACTCCTTAAATAATCAGTCGTAAAGAGAGTCATGCGGCGCACCGATTACTCCCTGAAAAGAACCGATGAGCCCCATCCCATAGCTGTGAATAATCTCGTACTCTGAACAAGAATCCGCATAGCTTTTAACCTCCCTGTTTTTAGGAAGCATACGCAGAATTTCAGCATCAATAGCTGGAGCATTTTCTCCAAAGTATGTAAATTGCCGGGAAACTAATACATAATGGCCATTCCTGTCCTGTTCGTTCTGGACAGATCCTTTGGGGTGTATATGCGGTAATAAGTCATTTCGCTTTAATATACCGGCTTCTGCATCATATATTTGATCGGTTCTGTGTCCATATATGCTTTTCCCCTGGGCTGAGAAATATTCATCCATCATAACAACATCTGTTATCCTCGCATAATAGAGCATACCATTTTTATAAATACCGAAAAGGTATATTTCATCATCAGGATGCTTGTAATAATGTTGTCCAACACGATACCTGAGACCGGTAATTATATTCTTACCATTGCGGATCTGCCCTCCTTTACAGCAGGCCAGAGTAAAAATATTGTTATCTATACATGGTGCAAAACCCATATCATAAGCAATCCTATAGGAAAAGATTATCCCGCCCATTGCATCATCCTTATACCCGTTTAACTGTTTCTTTTATAACTGTGTACTCAGTATATCATATTGATAAATAAACCACAATGTTGATTATTCTTAAGTTTGTGTCAAGTACTCGTTGGCACTTTTTCAGTTTTCTTTATGAGTTCTCGTTTTTATGCAATAAATACTGCCCTCTGCACATCTGTTCGTCTGCTGAGTCGGCATCTGGCTGAAAGTAGCTCTTATCCCATGAATGCCCTCCTGAATGCCTTGCGGGATGCCGTCTGCATCGCCTCCAGAAGCGGCAT
>CANQBX010000172.1 GCA_947589095.1 uncultured Lachnospiraceae bacterium | reverse complement strand
TCGGCCTTCACATAGGTCTGATCCATCAGGCAGATCTCTTTCATCTCCTTGTTGATACGGCCCATGATCATGCCCTGGATCACCTTCTCGGGCTTCGCGGCTTCCTTCGGATCGTTCTGGATCTGCGCCATCAGGATCTGCTTCTCATGCTCGATGAACTCCTCGCTGACGGAGCTTCTGTCAGTGTACATGGGCTTCAGGGCTGCCGCCTGCATCGCGATGTTCTTCGCCATCTCCTTCACAGCGTCGTTCACCTTATCGGTCTCTACATCAACCAGCACGCCGATCTTGCCGCCGCCATGGATATAGGAAGCGATGAATCCGTCGGGCTCTTCCATTCTCGCAAAGCGCCGGATGTCCAGCTTCTCGCCGATGATGGAGATCTGGGTTGCCAGGGCGTCGCGGACCGTCATCGTCGTATCCTTCGCCCATGTCTCGGTCATAAAGGTCTCTACGTCAGCCGCGTCGGAAGCCAGCGCCTGAGCCGCTACATCCGCGGCATAGGTCTGGAACTTCTCGTTCTTCGCCACGAAGTCTGTCTCCGCGTTCACTTCTACGACGACCGCCTTCTTCGCGTCGTCTGTCAGGGCGATCGTCACCACGCCCTCGGCCGCGATGCGGTTCGCCTTCTTATCGATACCGGCAAGTCCCTTCTCACGCAGGAACTCAACGGCTTTGTCCATATCTCCGTCGGTCGCGGACAGCGCTTTCTTGCAGTCCATCATTCCGGCGCCGGTCATCTCTCTTAATTCTTTTACCATTGCTGCTGTTACTGCCATATCTTTCTTCCTCCATTCTGATTCGGATCTTACGTATTATTCCTCAGCCGGCGCTGCTTCCTGCTCCTGATAAGCTTCCGCCTCCGCGGCCTCATCATAAGCGGCGGTCGCCGCGCCCTGGTTCGCCTCGACGACGGCGTCGGCCATCTTGGAAACGATCAGCTTCACGGCACGGATCGCGTCGTCATTGCCCGGGATCACATAGTCAAGCTCTTCGGGATCGCAGTTGGTATCGCAGATGCCGATCAGCGGGATGCCCAGCGTATGCGCTTCCTGCACGCAGATATGCTCCTTCTTCGGGTCGACCACGAAAATGGCGTCGGGAAGCCGCTTCATGCCCTTGATACCGCCCAGGTTCTTCTCCAGCTTCTCCCACTCCTTGCGGATCTTGATGACTTCCTTCTTCGGCAGCACATCAAAGGTGCCGTCCTCGGACATGGTCTCGATCTCTTTCAGTCTGGCGATACGGGACTGGATGGTCTTGAAGTTGGTCAGCATGCCGCCCAGCCATCTCTCATTCACATAGAACATGCCGCAGCGCTCCGCTTCCACCTGGATCGCGTCCTGCGCCTGCTTCTTCGTTCCTACGAACAGGATCGTGCCGCCGTTGGCAGCGATCTCCGCCACCGCGTTGTAAGCCTCGTCCACCTTGCCTACCGACTTCTGCAGGTCGATGATGTAGATGCCGTTGCGCTCGGTGTAGATGTAGGGAGCCATCTTGGGGTTCCATCTTCTTGTCTGATGTCCGAAATGGACGCCTGCTTCCAGCAGCTGTTTCATTGAAATAACGCTCATGATACTACCTCCGTTTGGTTTTTCTTCCGCCTGCGTCTTGTGTTCCCTTCGGGACCCATACATAGAGGGCACCGCCTCGGGGATCGGCAGGCGTGTTTTTTCGTCAACGTTCCAAGTATAGCACGGAAATACGGGAATTGCAAGCGGAAAATTCGTGTTCCGGCAAAGGTCACAGTAAGGGAGCGCGTCCCGCCCCGCGGATCCTCCGCAGGCGGGGCACGCTCCCCGTCTCCTGCCGCCTGGGCGGCCTCATTTTCAGATCTCGACCTTGATCCTGTCCAAATGCCAGATATCCTTCACATACTCCTCGATGGTACGATCCGAAGAGAATTTGCCGGAATGGGCCACGTTCAGGATCGCGGCCTTCGTCCACCACTCCCGGTTGCGGTACGCCTGGTCGATCCGGCGCTGGGCGTCGGCGTAGGACCAGAAATCCTTCAATATGAAATACGTATCCGCCCGGTCGCTGGACCTGGTGTTTAAGAGCGAATCGTAGATATCGCGGAACAGTTCCGGATTCTGCGGAGCAAAATAACCGTTGATCAGCTGCATCAGGATCCGGCGGATCGTCTGGTCGTTGTTGAAAATATCCATCGGATTATACCCGCCGTGCTTCTCGTAGCCAATGACCTCGTCCGCAGACATACCGAAGATGAACGCGTTCTCGATGCCGACCTCCTCGACGATCTCCACATTGGCGCCGTCCATGGTTCCCAGGGTCAGGGCGCCGTTCAGCATGAACTTCATGTTGCCGGTACCGGAAGCCTCCTTGCTGGCCGTGGAGATCTGCTCGCTGACGTCCGCCGCCGCGAAAATGATCTCCGCGTTGCTGACGCGGTATTCCTCGATGAAGACCACCTTGATCTTGCCCTGGATCGACGGATCGTTGTTGACCACCTCGGCCACGGAGTTGATCAGCTTGATGGTCAGCTTCGCCCTCTTGTAGCCGGCGGCCGCCTTGGCGCCGAAGATAAATGTCCTCGGAACCATATCCAGGTTCGGATCGTCCTTCAGCCGGCTGTACAGATACATCACATGAAGGATGTTAAGGAGCTGCCTCTTATACTCGTGGAGACGCTTCACCTGCACGTCGAAGATGGAGTTGGGATCCACGTCGATTCCGTTATTCTCCTTAATATACTTTGCCAGACGAAGCTTGTTCCGGTACTTAATCTCATTAAATTCCTTCTGGGCCTGCGGATCCTCCGCGTATTTGGCAAGTCCCTCGATCTTCGGCAGATCCGTGATCCAGGCGTCGGTTCCGATCTTCTCAGTGACCCACTTAGCCAGCAGCGGGTTGCCGTGAAGCAGGAAACGCCTCTGGGTGATGCCGTTGGTCTTATTGTTGAACTTCCACGGAGTCATCTCATAGAAATCCTTCAGCTCCTGTTTCTCCAGGATCTCGGTATGAAGCTTCGCTACGCCGTTGACGGAGAAGCTGCCGGCGATGGCCATATAAGCCATGCGCACCTGGCCGTTGTAAAGGATGGCCATATTGGCGACCTTACTCTCGTTGCCCGGATACATCCGGCGGATCTGCTCCACGAAACGGCGGTTGATCTCATCCACGATCTGATAGACACGCGGAAGCAGGCGCTTAAACAGATCGATCGGCCATTTCTCCAGGGCCTCGCTCATGATCGTGTGGTTGGTGTAGGCGCAGGTCTTGGTCGTGACCTCCCACGCCTCGTCCCAGGTCAGGCCTTCCTCGTCGATCAGAATACGCATCAGCTCCGGCACCGCCACGGTCGGATGGGTGTCGTTTAACTGGAAGGAATTCTTCTCATGGAAGCGGCG
>CANQBX010000171.1 GCA_947589095.1 uncultured Lachnospiraceae bacterium | reverse complement strand
CTGCTACTCTTTTTGAAAAAAGTAGTGGAAAAAATGTAACTGGGGCTAGCCGCCGCGCTAGCGGCTTGGTACAATGTTCAAAACATATAGGCAGCAACAGGAGGGACAGAATTGAAAAAAACGATCGCAGTTGTATTATGTTTTGGCGTTCTCATGCTTGGCAGCGGATGCGGAGTACAGACAACGCAGCAGGCTTCTGCACAGGAAAGCGCCGGCCCCGTGTTGGAAACGACCGCGGTTGATAACGAAGAATACTATTTGCTCACAACCGAAGAGGATTTGCAGGCTATCGGAAAGCAGTATCCGCTATCCGGTAACTATATTTTGGGTCATGATATTACCTTGTCAGACGAATGGACGCCGATAGGAAGTCCTGACGAGCCTTTCACCGGAATCTTTGATGGGAACGGACATATTATTTATAATCTGACCGTAACAAAGAAAACCGATCACATGGGCTTTTTCGGAGCCGCGGAAGGCGCGGTCGTTAAAAATGTAATATTAAAAAACGCCAATCTTGTGTCCTTCTTTCCTGTTGTGTATTACGCGAAGGATACGGAAATAACCGGATGTTCCATCAACGATGAAAGCGGGATGCATTCGGATTTCCAGGAGGGCGGCCCGCTTGGTCTTGGTTTTGATGAGGAAGAAGAGATGATAGGACGGTTGATTTCCGCCGATTATCAGAATTTGTCGCTTTCGGATTTTCGCGCATTAACATTAGATGTTTTTAATGATGTCAATACGCTGGATTTAGTGTTGAGTGATTTGGCAGATTATTTTGAAGCTGGAAGCAGCGAAGCCCGGATCATCGCGTATTCATTGCCGGCGACCTGTTCGGAGCTGCTTTCCGGTGATAATTCCGGGACGTTTGCCGATCATGCGGAAAAAGAAAGGACCGCCGGCCGCATGATCCTGGACACACTGGAGTTTGGCTGTAACATGGAATATGTGGTCTCTTATGCAGTTTCAGATGAGAGTTTAACAGTTTCCGAAAGAGATCATGTGTTAGAGAATATACATAACCGGATGCAGGAATATATGGATCATGCGGATGAAGAGCTTTTGGCTTCAGCCGAAGCCGGAGATACGGTTGAAGAGCGGCTTCAGAGCATTATCAGCGAGAATTTAGTGGAAGGAATGAGTATCAGCGGTACTCTTACTAATATTTCTATTCTTGATGCCAGCGGAGAGTATCGGACGATTTTTCCTGAGTGAAAGGAGAGAACGGCCATGAGGTACCGAAACGACCGGAACGGAAATCCCATTTCCCAGCTGGGATACGGGTGCATGCGTTTCAGCAGGAAGGGGAACGCTATCGACTATGAGAAGGCGGAGCGGGAGGTGCTGCTTGCCATCGAGGAGGGCGTCAATTATTTCGACACCGCCTATGTCTACCCGGGCAGCGAGGAGTGTCTCGGCCGGATCCTGGACGAGAACCACTGCCGCGACAAAGTCAATATTGCAACCAAGCTTCCCCAGTATATCATGCGGTCGGCGGCGGCCGTCGACAAGACGTTCCGGGAGGAGCTTTCCCGCCTGCGCACGGATCACATCGACTATTATCTGATGCATATGTTCACGGATCTGGCGGAGTGGGAGAATCTGAAGAAGCTGGGGATGGAGGACTGGATCCGGCGGCAGAAGGAAGCCGGAAGCATCCGCAATATCGGCTTTTCCTACCACGGCGAGACGGAGATGTTCCTTAAGATCTTAAACGCCTACGACTGGGATTTCTGCCAGATCCAGTACAATTATCTGGACGAGCATACCCAAGCGGGACGGCGCGGCCTTCAGGCGGCGGCCGAAAAAGGGATCCCGGTCATCATCATGGAGCCGCTGCGGGGCGGAAAGCTGGTAAATCTCCCGGAGAAGGCGAAGGAGGCGCTGGCCGCCGACAGCCACGGCTATACGCCTGCTGAGCTGGGACTTCGATGGCTCTATAATCAGCCGGAGGTGACCTGCGTGTTGTCCGGCATGAACTCCATGGAAATGGTGAAGGAAAATATCCGCGTCGCGTCGGAAGCCGGACCCGGTGATCTGACGGAGGAGGATCAGAAGATTGTTGAACAGATCCGAACGATCATCCGCGAGAAAGAGAAGGTAGGCTGCACAGGCTGCCGCTACTGTATGCCCTGTCCGAAGGGCGTGGACATTCCCGGCAATTTCTATTACTACAATCTGATGTATATGGAAAAGAAATCGTCGGCCCGTTTCGAGTTCGCCCAGAACATGGGCATGCGCCGGGAGCCGGGGTTCGCGACTCAATGCGTGGGGTGCGGCAAATGTGAGCAGCATTGTCCCCAGCATATCAATATCCGCGAGAAGCTGAAGGAAGCGGATCGGGAGCTGCGGCCGCTGCCTTATAAGATCGGGATAAATGCGGCGAGGAAGTTCATGCTGCATTAGATAATTCATCGTGTGCGACGGGACGAGCGGATTAACTGGCGTGGGCAGACCAGGAAAAGCAGGCGAACCAGATGAGGTATAGGGAGCGATTGTGCTGCCCCTGTAGCGTGAACGAATCAGCCCAATGGGCGGACTGGATAGACCAGTCAGATTAACAAGGGAGATTCTTGAAGCATGATACATAATATCGTATTTGATATGGGAAAGGTACTGATCCATTTCGATCCGGAGCGTTACGTTGGACGCCTGGGGGTGACGCCGCAGGAGGAGAAGCTGCTGCTTAACCAGGTGTTCCGCTCGGTAGAGTGGGTTCAGATGGACCGCGGCGTTATCGATGAGGCGGAGGCTGTCCGGCGCTTCTGCGGGCGTCTTCCGGCGCATCTGCATGAATGTGTGCGGAAGCTGGTTTTTGAGTGGGACGAGCCGGTGGCGCCGGTCGAGGGCATGTATGAACTGGCGGAAGAACTGAAAAACGCCGGCTACGGTATCTATCTGCTGTCCAACGCCAGCGCGCGTCATTCCCAGTACTGGCCGAAGATTCCGGCCAGCCGCTTCTTCGACGGGCTCGTGGTATCGTCGGAGGCGGGCTGTATGAAGCCGCGTGAGGAGATCTACCGGGTGCTCTGCAGCCGATACGGACTGCGGCCCGAGGAGTGCTTTTTCATCGACGATCTGCCGGCGAATGTGGAAAGCGCCCGGTTTGTGGGGATGGAAGGCACGGTATTCCATGACGGCGATATGGAGGAGCTGAGGAGCAGCCTGAGAAGGGCGGGGGTGAAGGTATAAAACTGCTGATTCTTTAGTAAGCCGCATCGGTTTTTCCGACGCGGCTTTTAACTGCGCCGCCGCAGCGGGCCGCCGCCCGCGGCCGCCCGCAGGAACCGGCGCATGATTCGGAAACGATTCGGTTTGGATCTCTCTGTCTTCGGAACGTATTTTCAAAAGTTCAAAATTCCCGGATTTTCAACATCGGCGACACGGCGGAACGCGGCAGAAATATGCGCCGCCGCTGTGTGAGGAGATATAAAAATGTCGCAGAGTAACCTACTCTACGAC
>CANQBX010000170.1 GCA_947589095.1 uncultured Lachnospiraceae bacterium | reverse complement strand
TCAAGCCCAATATGCTCTGCGCCAATGCCAGTTACATCGTTACCGACCCGAAAGGCGAGCTTGTCCGGGCCGTGGCTCCGTTGCTGCTTCAGCGGGGCTATGTAGTCAAGGTGTTCGATCTGATCGACCCGGCGCACTCGGACAGCTATAACCCGTTTCGGTATATCCGCAAGGACAGCGACGTGTTCCGGCTCATAAACAACTTCATCCAGTCTACTACCCCCAAAAACGCCAGTCAGAACGATCCCTTTTGGGAGAAGTCCGAGATCGCCCTGGATGCGGCCCTCATGCTGTATCTGCTCCATGAGGCCCCGCCGGAGGAACAGACGATGGAGATGATCCTGACCATGATCGAGTACGGCGGCGCCAAGGAGGACGACGGAGATTACCAGTCCGCCCTTGACCTGCTCTTTGAGGCCCTGGAGGAAGAACAGCCGGATCACATCGCCCTGCGGCAATACCATATTTTCAAGCAAGCTGCGGGCAAGACGGCCAAAAGCATTTTGGTGAGCGCCGCTGTGCGGCTGGCCTCGTTCACCCTGCCGGAGATCCAGCGGATCACCGCCGAGGACGAATTGGAGCTGTCTAAACTGGGAGAGCGCAAACAAGCCATCTTCTGCGTGATCCCGGACAGCAACGACACCGCGCTTAATTTCCTGGTGGGTATGCTTTACACGCAGGCGTTCCAGGAGCTTTACTACCAAGCGGACAAGGTACACATGGGACCCTTGCCGGTCCCCGTGCGGCTCATGTTTGACGAGTTCGCAAACGTGGCCCTCCCGGACGGCTATGCCCGGCTCCAGGCTACGATGCGTTCCCGCGCTATTATGGCTACGATCATCCTACAAAACATTTCCCAGCTAAAGGCCCTTTTCAAAGACGATTGGGAGGGGATCATCGGCAACGCGGATACCATGGTGTATCTGGGCGGGAATGAGCAGTCCACCCACAAATACATCTCCGAGCTGTTAGGGAAAGAAACGATCCGTACCAAGTCCAGCAGCCAGAGCCGGGGACGAAACGGCTCCTTTTCCGAGAGCAGCCAGCAGACGGGCCGGGAGCTTATGACCCCGGACGAGGTACGCTTGCTGGACAACAAAAACGCCGTTGTCTTTATCCGGGGGGAGCGCCCTGTCATCGACGAGAAGTATGACCTGATGAAACACCCCAACGTCCGCTATACCGAGGACGGCGGCGCGGCCCCCTACGTCCATAGCCCATATTGCCTTTACGATATGCGGCGCTACCTACTTACACTACTTGAAACGGAGGAAATTTATGAAGAAACCCATTCGGAGCAATAAGATCACCCGGCGGCTGACGGCGGTATGGACGGCCCTGGTGCTGTCTGTCTGCCTCTTTACTGTCCCGGCCTATGCCACCGGCGGAGCCGCCGACCCGCTTACCATCGTCAACAACCTCAGCGACTTTATCTTCTCCTGCATCAAGGCCATCGGCGTTATTATCCTGGGCTGGGGCGTGGTGCAGGTGGGTATGTCCATCCAGAGCCACGATGCCAGCCAGCGGTCCCAGGGCTTCCTCTGCCTGTTTGGCGGCCTGGTCATCGCTTTTGCCAAGGAGATTTTGGTCGCAATCGGCGTCCTGTGAACAAAAATGTGTTTCAAGGTGAACAATGTCATTAAGTTAACGATCCCTCCCGCGCAAGCCCGGTACCCCACAAAGGTACCGGGCATTTTATTTTGAAAAATCCGAAAAAAATTGTGAAAACCCCTTGACAAATCTATATTTTTCGGCGGCGAAGCCTTGTGTACGATGAAATTTTTAGGAGGCTTCGCCCATGGAAAACAGACCCGAAAGGATCAAAAACGCGCTCTTCACCATCATCCGCAGACTTTGCGCCGACCCGAAGCTCGTGACTCGCCATCCGGAGAAGGACTTCACCCGCCGCCGGAAGCTCTGGCCTGAGCGGCTCGTCAAGCTCCTCCTGGCCATGGGCGGCGGAAGTCTGAACAGTGAGATGCTGGAGCACTTCAACTACTCCGCTGACACTCCCTCCGCCTCCGCGTTCTCACAGCAGCGGGCCAAGTTGCGGCCGGAGCTTCTGGAACAGCTGTTCCAGGCGTTCCAATTCAAGCCGGGGAAGCTCTGTCGAGGCTATAGATTGCTGGCCGTGGACGGCTCGGACGTGCAGATCCCCACCGACCCGACGGATAAAGACAGCTATTTCGAGGGCACCCGCGGCCACAAGGACTTCAACGTGACCAAGATCGCCGCTCTCTACGACCTCATGGACCGCTCCTACGCTGACGCCATCCTCCAGGGCAAGCAGAAAGCCAACGAGAACAAGCTCCTGGTGGAGATGGCAGAGCGCCTGGACCCCGCCACCCCCACCATCATCGTCGCCGACCGCAACTACGAGTGCTACGACACTATGGCAAAACTTGAGAAGAATGGTTTGAAGTACCTCATCCGCGCCAAGGAGCACAAGGGCATCGCCTCGGGCCTGGATCTGCCTGACACGGACGAATTTGACATGCAAGTGGATCTGCACCTTACCAGAAAGAAAAATATAAGCACCATCCCTCTGCTAAAGGATCGTAATAAGTACCGTTTTATCCCCGGAACGCTCCGCTTTGACCTGCTTAGTACCAATTCCAATGACTTTTACCATTTACCGTTCCGCATCGTCCGCTTCAAGCTGACGGAGGACACTTACGAGATACTGATCACAAATTTGGATCCAGAGGAGTTCCCGCTGGCCGAGCTGAAGAAGCTCTACGCCAAGCGTTGGGGTGTGGAGACGTCGTTTCGAGAGCTGAAGTACACCGTGGGACTGCTGTACTTTCATTCAAAAAAGAGCCGGTTCATCCTCCAGGAGATCTGGGCGAGGCTGACGATGTACAATTTCATCGCGTTCATCACAGACCGGGAGGCGGTACATATTGAGGGCAGAAAGTATGCGTACCGGCAGAATTTTGCCAATGCGGTGACCGTGTGCCGCAGATTCTTTCGCGGGCTGATGAAAGCCGGGGACGTGATGCCGCTGCTCAAACGACAGCGGACACCAGAACGGCCGGGGCGTTCGTCGCCGAGGAAGTTGAGTCCTAAAGAGCCGGTGAGCTTCAACTACCGGATGGCGTAAGCCGAGCGGAATACGTTTTTTTACGCGGACGATGTCCGCGCTGTTGTCGTGCCTATTGACGGGGCTGGAGCGTTGGGAGGGAACATGAGATTTGCGTGAAGGGGGGTGGGGGTGGTAACTTAATGACATTGTTCACCGTGAAACACATTTCGAGGGGAGGTAACTATGGAAAAGAATGTAGACATCATAGCCCGGCTTGGTCAGATCGTCCAGGAGAACACAACGGCCTACCGTTCGGATTTCGACTACGATGTGGAAACGCTGAAAACTGCGGCCAAGGCATCCATGGCGGAGGACCGCAGCTTTTGCTGGATGAGCCGCCCCTGCGGTACATGGTGCGTAAATGAACGGGAGGTTTTTCTT
>CANQBX010000169.1 GCA_947589095.1 uncultured Lachnospiraceae bacterium | reverse complement strand
GATCTGGGCGGCGCGGACGGCCTGCTTCATATCTCCGAGATGTCCTGGGGACGTGTGGAGAATCCGAAGAAGGTCTTTAAGGCCGGTCAGACCCTGACTACGCTGATCAAGGATATTCATGGCGACAAGATCGCGTTAAGCCTTAAGTTCCCGGATCAGAATCCGTGGACGGACGCGGCGGAGAAGTACGCGGTGGGCAATATCGTCACCGGCCGTGTGGCCAGGATGACGGATTTCGGCGCTTTCGTAGAGCTGGAGCCGGGCGTGGACGCCCTGCTGCATGTGTCCCAGATCTCCCGCGAGCATGTGGATAAGCCGGCGGATGTCCTGACGATCGGCCAGGAGATCGAGGCGAAGATCGTGGACTTTAACGAGGCGGACCGGAAGATCAGCTTAAGCATCAAGGCCCTGCAGGCCCCGCCGGAGAAGAAAGCACCGGCTGAGGAGCCGGATGTGGCGGATGTGGATGTAGAGGCTGTGGCCGCGCAGCTGGCGGAAGAGGATCAGTAAGCGGCGGGAATTCCGAAGCTGAATCGGAGAAAGGAACGGAAACCCGGCAGAAGCATCAGAAGCGTCTGCCGGGTGTTTTTTCGTGCAGGCGCGCGAAACAGTGCGCGCCGGCGTAAAGTTTTCATCCCGCTGCACGAAACAGGTGGCGTGTACGCGAAAACTGTGCTATGATTGGTTCATCAAGATGAACAGGAGGCGTATTGTATGTCGGAGAGTATGACGGTCACATGGCTGGGGCATTCCTGCTTTAAGGTGGAATCGCAGGGATATTCGATCATTCTGGATCCTTATGAGGACGGTTATGTGCAGGGGCTGGGGCTGCTTCGGGCCAGTGCCAATGAGGTGCTCTGCAGCCACGGGCACGGCGACCATAACGCGGTGGGTGTGATCGATGTGCGCAAGGGCGGCGTGTCGCCGTTTGCAGTGACGGTGCTGGATACATACCATGACGATGTGAAGGGCGCGAAGCGTGGTCCGAATAGGATCCATATCCTGGACGACGGAACCTTCCGGGTGGCCCACATGGGCGATCTGGGATGCGGGCTGACAGAGGAGCAGAAGAAGGCGTTAGCCGGCGTTGATGTAATGCTGATCCCGGTAGGCGGTTTCTTCACGATCGACGCGAAGCAGGCGAAGGCCGTCGTGGACGCGGTGAAGCCGCGGGTCGCGGTGCCCATGCATTACCGGAGCGAGAAGTTCGGATTCGATGTGCTTGCACCGCTAAGCGATTTCACGTCCATGTGTGATGACGTGGTGGTTTATGATACGAATGTGCTGACGCTGACAAAGGAGACGCCGGTACAGACAGCGGTGCTGCAGTGCGTGTAACAGGATCGGACATGATTTCACCGGGAAGAGCTGACGAAAGAGGCGACCGGCATTTTAAATAACTGGGAGGTATACATGCAATGAAAAGATACGCGGCGGTTATCCTGACGGCGGCGCTTTTGCTGGGAAGTGCGGCAGAGAGTATGGCGGCGGGAATCGATACGATGATGCCGGAAGGAACCGGCGGTGCGGCGGGTTACGGACCGCTTATGATTGTACCGGGCAGTACCCCGGAAGGACAGAAGACCGGAGAATCGGCAGAGCAGATCGCCCGCGACGAGGCGGAGGGCGTGATTCGCAAAGAGGCTCATTCGGCGGATAAGGTGACGTTATCCTTTATCGGGGATCTGGGCTTCGGCGAAGGCTATACGATCATGAATTACTATCACAGCACCGGCGATCAGCTGGAGCAGTGCATCCTGCCGGATGTGCTGGCGCGGATGGACGCGGCGGATATCATGATGGTGAATAACGAGTATACCTACAGCAACCGGGGCAATCCCCTGTCCGGTAAGACTTATACATTCCGGACGAAGCCGGAGACGGCGGCCAACCTTCTCAAGATGTCGGCGGACATCGTTTCCGTGGCCAACAATCATATTTATGATTACGGCGAGACTGCGCTGATCGATACGCTGGACACGCTGGATCAGTACGGCGTCCCCTATGTGGGCGCGGGGCGGAATCTGGATGAGGCGAAGAAGATCGTGTATTTCCGGGTAAATGGGATCAAGATCGCTTACGTCAGCGCGACCCAGGTGGAGCGGTCCTACGTCTATACGAAGGAGGCCACGGCCACATCGGCTGGCGTGCTGCGTACCTACGATCCGGCCAAGTTCCTGGAAGTGATCCGCGAGGCGGACGCCAACAGCGATTTTGTGGTGGTCTATGTCCATTGGGGGACGGAGGGCACCAACTATTTTGAGGCGGATCAGCAGAGCCTGGGCCATCAGTATATCGACGCGGGAGCCGACCTGGTCATGGGCGATCATCCGCACCGTCTGCAGGGGATCGAGTATTATAAGGGAGTACCGATCCTTTACAGTCTGGGGAATTTCTGGTTCAACAGCAGTACGCTGGACACCGGCATCGCCGAGGTGGATATCACGAAGGACGGCATCGCGGAGTTCCGCTTCGTGCCCTGCCTGCAGAAGGGCTGCCGCACGTCGCTGGTGACGGACGCGGGGGAGAAGCAGCGGGTGCTTCGGTTTATGCAGAATATTTCCGTGGGCGTGACGATCGACGAAAATGGGGTCGTGCGGCCGGCCCGGTGAACAAGAGATATGTACTGAGAGCAACGAAAGATACGCATTATGCGGATGACAGGACAGATGGATTTTCGGACTTGACAAATCCCGCGCCGCCCGCTATAATGGCTATAATTTCATGACGAAAAGCGATGATAAGAACAAGTAGCGGCAGGCAGCAGCACACAGAGAGCAGCCGGGCGGTGAGAGGCGCGTGGAAAGCCTGCTGTGAATACATCTTTGAGCTTCACACCAAACGGCGTATGCCGCCGGGAGAGGGTTTTTGCGGCGGGCGGCGCCAAGTAGGCTGTGACGGATTCCTGCACACGTTATCGTGCTAGGGTATGAACGGAAGGTTCGGAAGGATCTCATGGGGCCGTGCGGCGTCGGCAGGCTGGATTTGAGATGGCGATCGGTTCCGGCAGTACCCGAAGAGGCGGAGAGACGCGAGTCTTTCCGTAAACAATAGGTGGTACCACGAGGTTTGCGCCCCGTCCTATGGAGAATTCGTAGGGCGGGGCTCTTTTGTACCATCGCAAAGATGCCCCATCACAGAAGGCATGGAAGAACCCGACACACATTTTAATTCATATCATAAGGAAAAGGAGAATGCGTTATGCAGTGTTACGATGAACTGGTCGCCCGCGGGCTGATCGCCCAGGTGACCGACGAGGAGGAGATTCGGAAGATGGTGAACGAAGGCCGCGCTGTCTTCTACATCGGTTTCGACCCGACGGCGGACAGCCTTCATGTGGGCCATTTCATGGCCCTGTGCCTGATGAAGCGGCTGCAGATGGCCGGCAACAAGCCGATCGCGCTGATCGGCGGCGGCACCGGCATGATCGGCGACCCGTCCGGCCGCAGCGACATGCGCCAGATGATGACGGTGGAGACCATTGAGCACAACTGCGAGTGCTTTAAGAAGCAGATGAGCCGCTT
>CANQBX010000168.1 GCA_947589095.1 uncultured Lachnospiraceae bacterium | reverse complement strand
CCCCTGTGATGGGGTGGTCCCGGTAGCCATATTCCGAGTTGATGCGTCCTATGACCGGCGTGATGCGCTCCAGGTCCCCCAGCGAAAGCTCGTTCATCGTATAGTTGTTGGGCAGCGGGTCCCCTTTATAGTCCGAAATGTTCAGGACCGTCCCCGCCGCCGCAACGGCCGGTTCATCCTCTTCCGACAGCTTCGTCTCCTGCTCCGGCTGCTGCTGCACAGGCTCCTGAGAGGGCTGTTCCTCAATCGGAATACGGAATTCGGTCCCTGTCCCGCTGACCTGGAAATAGTGGTCCGCCAGCGTCTGCGTGTCCGGTTCCTCCGCAAAAAAACGGCCCTCCTCGTCCAGAAGGCTGGTCAGCCGGGGTTCCGGGACCGGGATGCCGCTATCCTTTTCCTCCGCCGTGCCGGCGCCGAACACCTCGATGCAGAAATCCTGAAAGCCGTCAGCAAGAGAGGAGCCCCCGCCTACGGCCTCACCCAGGCCGGCAAAAGCCCCCCGAAAATCAATATTCGTCCCCAGCACCCGGAGAAGACCATCCCGCGCCTGGATCAGCTTCGTCGGGAAAACGCCTTTTCCGATGAAAACGACCAGAAAGAGGGCCAGACAGATCAGAAGCTGGAGCAGCCGGACCTGCTCCCGGCCATCCCTCTGATTCTTCCTGCGGGCCCGTCGCCTGCCGCCCGCGGGACGGGCGCTTCTCCGGCCAGAGACCGCCGGTTCTTCATACATAAGGTCTCCCCTCCCTGCCCATTGTTCGATATGCCAGTTTATTCCCCGAAAATCCGGGATATTACTCTTGACAAGAGAGGGAGAAAAAAATATAATGGGAAAGCTGACATCCGGGTGTAGCGCAGTTGGTAGCGCGCATGGTTCGGGACCATGAGGCCGTGGGTTCAAATCCCGCCACTCGGACCAAAATAGTGCTTGATTTCGGCAGATAACGCTGGATTCAAGCACTTTTTCTTTCATTTTCTTACCTCCGCGTGTGATCTGACCCAAACAAGACCCAAACCAGACAATTTCGAGGGAGCGCCGCTTGTTTTCCGGCGCTCCCTCACTTTTCTGTATGGTGTTTTCACTTTAGACCGCCTGGGCCAGCAGGGTCCCGATCTTCTCCGCCGCCTCCCGCTGCATGTCCTTTGTCGTATGGGCATAGACGTCCAGGGTGAAGCTGGTCGAGTAGTGCCCCAGGATGCTGGAGACCGTCTTTGCGTCTACCCCGCTCTGGAGAGCCAGGGTCGCAAATGTGTGTCTGAGGTCGTGGAACCTCACTTTTTCCTCAATCCCGGCCTTTTTCAGCAAGGTTTTGTGGAGGTGCCCGATGCAGTCCGGACCGTACATCTCCCCTGTGACAGGCGACGGGAACATATATGGACTGAACGGGTGCTTCCGGTGCTCTCTGATCAGCAGATCTACAGTCTCCCTGGACAGGCAGATGGTCCGCACCGAGTTCTGTGTCTTGGGCGGGTTCACTTTGACCTCGCCGCTGATCCGCAGAGCTGACTTTGAAACCGACAGGGTGCTTGCCTTTACATCCAGGTCACTCCATAGGAGGGCGGTCAGCTCTCCCCGCCTCAGACCCGTTGCCAGCTCCAGGTAGAACATGGGCAGGACACCGTGCTCCTCCGCCGCTTTCAGGTAGGCTCCGATCTTCTCCGGCGGAATGACCTGCATCTCCCGCTTCTCCTTGGGCGGCAGCTTGCACCTGGCCGCCGGGTTCTGCGGGATCAGCCCCTCCTGCACCGCCTGCTCCAGGCACTGCTTCAGCATGATGTGCAGGCCCCGGACCGTCTTGCTGCTGAGGCTCAGGTCGGTCATCTCCTCATACCGCTTGACCCTGCCCCCCTCCTTCAACTTGTTGTAGAATTTCTGGAGGTCTAGGGTGGTCAGCTTTTTCAGCCTGATTTTCCCGATGCCGGGGACGATGTGCTTTTCGATGTAGTTCCGGTAGTAGGCCGCCGTGGTCTCCCGGATGGAGGGCCGGGCGTAGTTTTCAAACCAGAGGGTGCACCACTGTTCTACCGTGTACTCGTTGTTCTTTGCCGGGCTGGTCCTGCCGGCCTCCTCCATGGCCTTTTTGAGCTTTTCCCTGCACTCCTTCTGGGTTTTGGCCAAGACGTTTTTCATGACCGGCTTCCCTGCCTCGCTGTACCCGACAGTGTACCGCCCCTCCCAACGGCCGTCTTTGCGTTTTCGGATGTTTCCTTCTCCGTTGGCCCGCTTCTTTGCCATAGCCGTTCACTCCCTTCGACACAACAAGTACCACAAAGCGGGCGGCCAAAGGTGTACAAACTGATAACTTTGAGATAGAAAATTTCCGGCTGCGGCAGAGGCTTTCTTATTGTTTATGCGGCGCAGATTTTGAGGCACGGGCCTCCACTTTCTGCCAGGAGCCAGAACGGAACCGGCATACTTGGCGCAGCGACTGGATTTCTGGGCTTCCGGGCGCCAATATAGGCGCCGGCCCTTCAAAGAAGGCGCCACGGCGTATTTGCTGAAACGAGAGGCAAAAGCCCGAAACAGCCCGGTTTTCCGCATCCCCGCCCCGCTTTGCGGGGCGGTGTGAACAGCGGTGGAGCCACCGCTTTAACCTGCACAGAAATCGACCGGTGGGTCCAGCTGAGGCATTGGGCAAAACGCTGAGGCGAAATTCCGGCCATAGAGGCCGAACGCCGCCCGCTGGCTTCGGGCGGCGAGTGGGGTTGACTGAGTTTCTCCGGCGGCACACAGCGGACGGCAGCGGGCCAAACAGGTGCTTTCTTCTCTCTGCGTTTTTCATACTAGCTGCCAGAGCGGATTGATTGGCAGAGAGAAAAATTTAGGCTGTCTCTCCCGGCCAGAGGTTTCTCTCTTTGGAAACACTGTACCGATTCGCAGTATGCTTTCACGGCTAAATTGCCCTTTCTTTTTCCTTGCGGCTATGTTATACTGGACTCAGAATAACCGCAGGGTACTGTGTTCGAACGGAAGGAGGAGCTTCGAATGATTCCCCAGGAGGGTATTCAGAAAATCGCGTCAAATCTGTGCGCCGCTATCGCCCAGCTCCTTCCCCAAAGCAGGCCGGAGGCCATTCTCTTTGGCTCCTATGCCCGCGGCGACGCCGATATTGATTCGGATTTCGACATTTTGATCCTCGTGGATTCCTCCCGGCAGATAATTGCTGAGCGGAACTGGCAGGTGGGCAGCCTGGCTGCGGATATTTTGCTGGATTATGGCATTGTAGTATCTCCAATCGTCAAAAACCGCAACTATTTTTACGCGAATGTGGGGCTGCTGCCGTTTTATCAGAATGTCCAGCGGGAGGGGGTTCGGATCAGTGCTTGAGACTACAAAGCGCATGGAGGCCTGACTTTTCCGCTGACCCAAACCGTGACCCAAACGCCGACCGGAGCGGATGGAAATAACGGAGAAAAGAGGACGGGAGAGGAATCGCTTCTCCGCTGAAAATGGCTAAACAGCGCCAGAAATGCCTCCTTGAAAATTTTTACAGATATTCGGGACCATGAGGCCGTGGGTTCAAATCCCGCCACTCGGACCAAAATAGTGCTTGATTTCGGCAGATAACGCTGG
>CANQBX010000167.1 GCA_947589095.1 uncultured Lachnospiraceae bacterium | reverse complement strand
GACAAGGTGATGGGACGCATCCCGGAGGCCGTCTGTATCCAGCTCATGAACCAGTATGAGACAGAGCGCACCGAGAAGCTGGAACAGAAAAGCCGCCTGACGGATGAACTGGAGGCGTACCAACAGGAGACGGACGATGTTCAGCAGTGGATGGCCCTGATTCGGGAGTACACAAAGCTGGAAGAACTCGACCGTCCCACACTCCTACGGCTTATCAAGCGAATTGAGGTCGGAAAAAAGAAGGTTGAGGACGGGCGTACCGTCCGGGACATTAAAATCCACTACAATTTCGTGGGCTATATCGAAGCCTAACACGAAAAGACCCGGCTCCGGGCCGGGTACATATCAATCACAACCGTTTCGCCGGTTGCCAATATTCACACCATTTTTTATGTAAGATTCTCATTTGTAAATTTTATCAATGATGTAATTCCGCAGGCTGTAATATTTGCGGGAACTGAGCTCTTCATCGTTTTCAACCTTTTTCAAAATAGACTCTAATTCTTCGCGGCTGTCTGCCAGGTCGACCATGTTTAAATATTCGTTGTACGTCATTTTTGTTCTCCCTTCAATTTTTGATTAATCCCTCCGCCGGGTGTCGGGGCCGGTTTAGTTCTCCTCGGAGGGTTTTCTTTTACTGCTCTAGAGCTTCGGAGATTTCCATATAATCTGCGTAACTGTCGGCGAAAATGTTCGCGGCGTCGTTTTTATCCTCATCGGTGATCTCGCGCCCTGTTGCCTTGATTTTCTCCAGATATTCAATTGCCTTTTCCGTTTTAGTCATTGTTTTTGATCTCCTTCCTTGGCTGCCCGGTGTTGTGGGTGGTTCTTCGACTGTTTTTAGTATAGCATAGTTTAACTATGCCATCAATAGAAAAGTTTAAATATGCTAAGATTTTTTGCTTTTAGCATTCCGCATAATGCCGGCGAAGCATTGACAAAGTAGTTTAAAAATGCTATTTTGTAAATGGAAGGCGGTGATAATGTGGCATATGCGAATAAAGAAGATGCGTATGATTATGTAAATAAGTACCAGAAAGAAAAATATGATAGAATTACCGTTATGGCAGCAAAAGGAAAGAAAGCAGAGTATGAAGCGGCGGCAAAGTTTAAAGGCATGAAACTATCTGCATTTGTGCAAGATTGCGTTGAAAAAGAATTAGAAAGAATGAGAAAATAAAAAAGTTTAAATATGCCATTGAAAACATAGTTTAAATATGCTATAATAATATTATCAGATGAGGCCAGCGCTGAATCTGGTAATAACCGGGCAAGCGGGGAAAGGAGTGGAAAGCATGACGGAAGAAACTAAGTTAATACTGGACGAGATCCAGAAACTGAAAGCAGACATAGAAGAAATCCAGTTGACACTTGAAAATGAGACAAATAGAAATATCCGACTAATCGCCGAGGGCCATCTTGATCTAAGCCGGAAACTTGACGAAGCCCTGAAGGTTGAAAATGAAAAAGAAATGCTTATGCTGAGAGTTACAACGCTGGAGAATGAAGTAAGGCGGCTGAAGCAGAGAATCGAAGCAATAGCATAAAACCGGGAATTGACAGGGAGGGCGGGCTTGCCACCGCTCCCTATCAAAACAAATATAACAGATATTGCAGGATAAGGCAAGATAAATAATATTATCAGTGCTAGGGGCGTTAATGATGAGATGTGTTGAATGCGGAGCAATTGCCGAAAAAGGATATACTACAAGTGTAACGGAGTTAGGAATCGGCGTTTTAGTCGTGCGCAATGTGCCGTGTTTCAAGTGTACGGAGTGCAACGAAATAATTTATACTGCCGATGTTGTGCAGCGCCTGGAAGAGATCGCAGAAGCCGCTAAAAAGATGATGCAAGAGGTCGCTATTATTGATTATTCAAAAGTTGCATAATACCAGATAAAGCCACCGCCGCATCTGGTAATAACCGGGCAAGCGGGGAAAGGAGCGGAAAACATGTTAGACAAGAAAGATCTGGAAGCCATCGAAAAGATATTAGATAAGCGTCTGGGCCAGTCGGAAAACCTTGTGCTTGGAGAAATAGAACGGACCCGGGGAATCTTGGAAGAGCAAATAAACCAGGTAAAGAGCAACCTGGAAGAGATCCGGCAATATTACAGGATCCAGAAATTGGAAAGTGATAATACAGCGCTTTTGCTGCAGATGATTACAGAGCTAACAAAACGGGTCGAAGAGCTGGAAAGAAAAAGCGCCTGATTAGTCAGGCGGGGAAATGACAGGGAGGGCGGGCTTGCCACCGCTCCCCGTCAAAATCAATATAACAGATATTGCAGGATAAGGCAAGAAAAAATATAAAGGAGTTAAAACCATGAGCAATAGAGAATTGGCCGCGCAATTATTGGAGCGTGTTCCAGAAAGTAAATTGTATTATATCATCGGCGTTTTAGAGGGTGCCGCGATCCCGGAAGAGATCCCGAACGCGGAGACGCTGGCAGCCTTCCGGGAGATAGACGAAATGAAAGCCAACGGAACCGGCCAGGCGTTTAATAATTTAGATGACCTGTGGAAGAGCCTAGAAGGACTCCAGAACGCCGGAGCAGAGCCGGAGGAAGGAGAATTAAAAATTGAACTTGGAAGCATTTAAAGACCTTTGCAGGCAAGGAAAAATAAAATGGTCGGGACATGCTGCAGCCCGGATCCTGCAAAGGGGCATCCGCCGCGAAGATGTTATAAATTGCATCATGAACGGCGAGATTATAGAAGAATACCCGGATTTCTGGATAGGGCCGGCGTGTTTGGTTTTTGGGTATACGGTCGAAAATAGAATAATTCATGTAGTTGCTGGAATAAATGACTATGTGCATATAGTAACGGCTTATTATCCAGATTCGGGAAAATTTGAAAGTGATATGAAAACCAGAAGGAGGAATTGAAACCATGTGTTTTTACTGCAAGGGGGATATGCGACCCGGAAAAACCCTTTTTTCCGTCCAGTATGGAAATAGTGTTATTGTTATTAAAAATGTGCCTTGTATGGAGTGTGTACAGTGCGGGGAAACTGAAATTTCAGATGAAGTAATGAAACAGCTTGAAGATCTGGTTAACGCTGTTAAAAAGACAATGCAGGAAATTGCCGTAATTGATTATTCTATGGTTGCATAATACCGGGTGTAAAATATGCCAAAGTATGAAGTTATTATCTGGTGGAGTAAAGAAGATAATTGTTATCTTGCGGAAGCTCCGGAGCTGCCCGGATGCATGGCGGACGGTGAAACCCTATCGGAAGTTACGGCAGCTATTGAGGAATCTATGCGCCTGTGGATTGATGTAAACACCGAAAGAGGGCTTGCAATTCCAGAGCCGAAGGGCCGGTTAATGTATGCATAGATGACACGAGTGGGCCAGACGAAGAAGCCGCTTCCAGGGCATCCGGGGCGGCTTTTTGTCGCGTTACAATATCGGCAATCAATCGGCAATCACAGCGCCACAGAAACGGCAATCAAACGACAGGCAGAAAAGCCAGTATTTAAGCAATGTCATTAACTTAACATACAGCACATAAGAGGAAATGGCTTGGCAATGCATCACAGAACATTATGCGGATGAATGCCAAGCCAAATATCACATATTAGGGTTCCCCTTTGACTTTGTATTGTTGATGATTGGATTTTGAGAGCATAGTAACACCTTACTTCACTCAATAGCATCGTTTATGCG
>CANQBX010000166.1 GCA_947589095.1 uncultured Lachnospiraceae bacterium | reverse complement strand
TCGATATCAGATCCCCTCAAACTATTGATTTTACATGGTTTTCTCGATGTCTGTCACCAAGTTTTAGAGAAGAGCCATAATATTATACACTGATATATATGTGTGATTCAAGGATTTTTTATTATAAGATGAAGCGGGTGTTCAATTATTTGATTGCACAAAGGAAGCGACAACGCCCATATGTCTATCTTACGGAGTTCCTTTCTAAAACTACCTTTTTGCTGAGACATGACGTTCCTCCTGTTCCGCTGTACATTCCATCAGTTCCCTGTTTTCCTGGAGACAAGCCTTTTTACAAATTGAATGACCGCATCCGCATTGGCGAAATTATCAACAACGACATCCAGAGTATCCACCTCAGCATCAAACACGTCCTCAAGATTATCGATCAGCTGGATGATCCCGAATGAATCGATAAGTCCGTCGGCCATCATATTCCCACCCTGGTACCCAACGATTACTTCATTTGCATCCTTCAAGATTGACAGGTTCTCCTCCAAAACTTGGTGATTCTTCTCCATTTCCTGGTGTTTCTTTGGCATTCCCCTCTTTTCTTAGAAAATCTACTCTGTTTTGTGGTGTTTTTCATCTGTTAGTGATCTTTTCAGCTATAACTGCTGACTTTCTGTTACTATTATTTCGCCATAAAAAATAAAATTAAGGAGGTTAACAGTTATGGCCAGAAAGATCACTTACAAACTCATTTCTCTCCCTCAGGATGTCTCCATCGACCGCGTCGTGGAACATCCCCATTCCTTGGAGCTCTTCATCTCCTGTCCTGACACGGAACGTCTCTGCCCGGTCTGCGACTCCCGCCACTGCGTCATCAAGGACTCCGGCCGCTCCCTCACCGTCCGGCACATCGCCGTCGCCGGCAAGGGCTCTTTCCTCTCGTTCCACGTACCCAGGCTCCTCTGCAGGCATTGCGGCTCATCCTTCTCCAGCAGGCCTTACTTTGTACACCCTTCCATGAAGCTCTCCGCTGCCGCGTCCTCTTCTCCTGCGACCGTACGAAGCTCGTCAGGGAGACCTATACCAACGCGCTGGAACTGACCAGCAGGGAAAGGAGGGACGGATAATGGCACGGGGGAAACGTTTTTCTGTCCATGACCTCTATCAGGAGGGCTACTGCTTCGATTATGACGCGTTCGAGGCAGACCCGGAAAACTACAAATTTACCGCGGAAGACAACGCGTATCTGAACGCTATTGAACTGGAACGCTATGAGGATACTGTCCCCATGACACCCTACGAACGGCGGCTTCTGCGCAGATGGGTCATCTCCGGCCACAGCGTCCATGAACCCGCTATATCTGTATCTCCGGGCACCACCCGGTCAGCGATTTCCTGGATGTTTACCGCATGGACCGCCAGATCCAGACTGTCATGAAGGGCAAACGGGAGGCGTTCCTGAAGGACTATACTGGCTGGAGGGATGAACCGCCGGAGGACAGGGATTCATTCTTCTCGGTGAATGAGGATGCGCCGCCATTTTAGGAGGCTGGCAGCGGTATGTCCATCACCATCAGCCCCATCCCTATCAGCCGCATAAAAGGGGGTGAAGCTTCAAAAATCCCATCAAAAAAAGGGCCTTCGCGGTCCTCCTGATGTATTTAGCCCTGACCATGATACACCCAAGATCCAGCCTGAAAAACGGCCTTCGTTCGTCAGGTCTGGTTGAGGTATGCCATTTTTATGTTTTCATCGATATCAGATCCCCTCAAACTATTGATTTTACATGGTTTTCTCGATGTCTGTCACCAAGTTTTAGAGAAGAGCCTTATTTTCGCACCACTATTATATCTGAGTTGCAGGTGAATAGCAATCGAAAAATACCCATCCGACTAAATACTAACTCTCTTTTTAAAAATCATCCATTTACTTGCCACGTAATTCAAAATAATTACTACGACATTGGAAAGCACTTTGACACCGACATCGAACAGCCCCATGCGGTCAACTCCCACATACATAATAACTATATCTAATCCACCTGTTGCCGCACGGCACAAAAAGAAGGATGATACTTCTTTCACAAGTACCTCCCTCTTCCAAGAGCGGCTTTCAAACACAAACAGCTTGTTGGTCACAAACGCAAATACTACCGCCAGTACCCAGGCAGCCGCCGTTCCGGCTGCCGTCGGGAAATTGAACCACCGCGCGCAGATGTAATAGCTGACCGTATTGACAGCTGTGGTACAGACACCGAAAAGCAGATAGGCAGCCGCCTGCCTGCCAGAACTCCCTTTCACTGATTCCATTCCCATCCCTACCTTATTTTCTCAACCGCCGCCACCATATACTGCTGCTTCTGGAAGATCAGCTTCAGCGCCACCTCAAGGTACTTGATCACAAACGCAAACAGCAGAAAACTACCTGCAAAACCGGCCGACAGGATCCCCATCAGCGGCGCCCAGCCTTCCACCGGCCTGTTCTGACTGAAATACACCACAACGGTATATGTCCCCGCCGCCAGCATGAACGCCAGCATGACCATGCAGAACATCAGCGATACCTTGTACGCCACATCCGTGAACAGGATCAGCGTATCGATCGCCGTATTCACCCGGTCCGTCCTCTGCTCGCTGGAAAACCCATTTTCGCCTTTTATCTGGTTCTCGTACGTGATCGAGCAGACCTTCAGACCGGATGTGGCGTACAGAGCCTTCCGGTATACCCTGGCCTTGCTTGACGCGTCGATCCGGTTAAACACCCGCCTCGACAGAACCCGGAACCTCTCCGTCTGTAAATCGTAATCGGCCTTTGAAAAATGGTTGAATACCTTATAGAATACCGATGACTTCCAGTTCCCGGACCTGGACGGATGAGCGCCCACGATATCATATCCCTCCAGCATCTTCTGAAATACATCCACGATCAATTCCGGCGGATAATCGGTCCTCACGCTGTCAAATTCATAAATGAAATCCCCGATCGCCAGATCCGTCCCCGCAGCCATGGCCATCTCTGTCCCATGGTAGTAGCCCATCGATATGATCGTGACCGCGCAGCTTCCTTTTGCAGTAAAAAAAGCGCGTACTTTGTCTGCGCTCTTGTCACTGGAATCATCATCCACGAACAGGAACTCATAGCGGCTGAACTGCCGCTCAAACACCGGATATACCGTCTCCAGGAAATGGTCCAGTTCCTTCTCATTGTTATGTACATACACGACACAGGAAACAAAGCCTGTCTCTTTCGCGCTCATTCGTCCAAAACCTCCTCAAGGTCATATACCGTATTGATCTTTCCCGAAAGCACGCTCACAAATGTCGGTCCCTCCGAAAACTTCCGGATTACCGTGGGCCGTGAATCGTCCACCTCCGACGTCATCAGGATCGGCTTCATGGAGTACAGGGATTCCTCATACTTAAACTCCAGTTCATCCCTCATATACTTGCGGGCCAGGCTGCCCATATAGTCCCAGGCGCTCTCCGGCCTCGCCGCGCACTGGCTGCAGTTCCCCAGCTGCTCCGGCGAACAGGTCCCGCCGCTCCTTTCCTGACAGCCAAACCTTGGCAGCGTATCATAGCTGGTAACATGGGGAGTGAACGTGACGGAGGTCAGGGAATGCAGGCCGGTCTTCCCGAACGGCATGATCGAAAAGAACGGGCCGTCCATCACTGTCAGACCCACATGCTTCAGGTTCTCACTCACCTCGCACAGAATGATCTCGCACAGCTCATACTTGATC
>CANQBX010000165.1 GCA_947589095.1 uncultured Lachnospiraceae bacterium | reverse complement strand
GATCCTTATGTAAGGACCTTTTTGGTTACATTACGAGGTTAATTATACTTCCTATAATGGAAATTAGAGGGGTGGGGAAGAGGCAGATCTGTAGTGGAATTATGGGATAAAAATATGCCATTATGCAGGATATTCAAGGGCGGCGAAAAGCGCAGACAAGTGCGTCTGCTATTCCTGACAGGTACAAATGCAAATTTATCAGAAAGAAATATGTGCACATCCCACTTGCATAAAATCTTGTTTTCGTGATATAATGCCAATATTAAAAATCTTGTTTTCGTGATTAATTCGAATCGCAAAAAACTCTTTTTCGTGTTAAAAGGAAAGGAAGCGTCTGATGAGAAGGAAGATTTATGCAGAAATGCTGCGCTGGAAACAGGAAAACGGCCGAACCGCTCTCCTGATCGACGGGGCGCGGCGGGTAGGAAAAAGCTACATTGCTGAAGACTTTGCCCGCAGGGAGTATAAAAGTTATATTTTGGTTGACTTCAACAGGGCCAGCAGTGAAGTGCGGGATCTCTTTATCCACTACCTGGACGATCTGGACGCCCTGTTCATGTATCTGTCCGGTTATTATGGTGTGAAACTGTATGAACGGGATTCGCTGATCATTTTCGACGAGGTTCAGATGTTCCCAAGGGCGCGGGCCGCTATCAAATACTTAGTGTCTGATGGTCGCTATGACTATATGGAGACCGGTTCCTTAATGTCAATCAAACGGAACGTGAAGGATATACTGATTCCCTCCGAGGAACACCACATCCGGATGTATCCGATGGATCTGGAGGAGTTCCTGTGGGCCCTCGGCAACGATACCCTTATGGATCTGATACGCGCCTGTTTCAGGGCGGCCAGACCCATGGGACAGGCGATGCACAGGAAAGCGATGAATTATTTCCGCCAGTACATGATCGTGGGCGGTATGCCGCAGGCCGTGCAGGAATATGCGGCGTCAAAGGATTTTGACAGGGTGGACAGTATCAAAAGGGACATCCTGACCCTTTACCGGGCGGATATCGCGAAGCACGCGGAAGGGTATGAGATGAAGGTCGAAAGTATATTTGACAGTATCCCGTCCCAGCTCCAGAGGCACGAGAAGAAATTCCGCCTGTCGTCGATTAAAAAGGAGGCGCGTTTCCGGGAATATGAGGACGCCCTGTTCTGGCTTGACGACGCGATGATTGTTAATACCTGCTATAATTCGACGTCCCCTGATATCGGCCTGAAGCTGAACATGGACCGCCTGACCCTCAAATGCTATATGGGGGACACCGGGCTCCTGATCAGCCACGCCTTTGATGAGAACGGCCTGGTCAGCGAAGAGATTTACAAGAAACTGCTGTTTGACAAGCTGGAGGTAAATAAGGGCATGATCGTGGAAAATATTGCAGCGCAGATGCTGGCTGCCGCCGGACACCGGCTGTATTTCTATTCCAATCCGTCCAGGGAGGACAGCCGGCAGCGCATGGAAATCGATTTCCTGATCGCCAAAAGCCCCGCCGGCAGCCGCCATAACATTTCCCCGATCGAGGTCAAGTCCGGGAAAAACTATACCCTCTCCTCTCTCCAGAAATTCCGCAGCCGGTACGCAGAGCAGCTGCATACTCCCTATGTGCTGCATACAGGAGATCTGAAAGAAGAGAACGGCATCGTCTTTCTGCCGCTTTATATGACACCGCTGCTGTAGCAATATGCCGCGGCTTCGCGGGATTGCTTTTCCGCCGTTTTCTGACTTGAGGCTTTCACGGATAATCGAAAAGAATTCCTTGCAGGAAGGGACGGTTTTGATTATACTATAGACAGGAAATGTAAAGAAAACGTTTGAGGTATTGGATCGGGTTGAGGCCAGAGGAGAAACCCGAGGAATGGCCATAGGAAAAGGAGATCGGCACAGGCAGGAAAAGGAAGGATGGCGGTCATGGAACGGTATTTTAACATCAACGGAACCTGTTTCCCTGATAAGCATTATATGGTTGATCTGTCCGGGCGCCTGGCAGAGATCAGGAAGCTGGTCGAACGGGGGGATTATTTTACGATCAACCGTGCCAGGCAGTATGGCAAGACCACGACGCTGCGTGCCCTGGCACTGTATCTGCGGCAGGATTATGCCGTGATCTCCATCAGCTTTCAGAGAATGAGTTCTGCCCGCTTCCGCGATGAGCCCGTATTTGCAGCAGCATTTGCGGAGACCTTCCTCAGTGCGGTGCATAACCGCAGGAAGCAGGTGCAGGGGCTGGATAAGGCTGCCGTAGACCGCCTGGAGCGTTCCATGGCAAACGGGATGGATTTGACGGAACTGTTTACATGCCTCAGCGGTCTGTGCGCCACGGCGGACCGGCCGGTAGTGCTTATGATCGATGAGGTGGACAGTGCTTCCAATAACCAGGTTTTCCTGGATTTTCTGGCCCAGCTGAGGGATGCCTATCTGGACCGTGAGGAGACGCCCACGTTCCAGTCGGTCATCCTGGCCGGCGTATATGATATCAGGAACCTGAAGCAGAAGATCCGTCCCAGCGGGGAGCACCGTTATAACAGCCCCTGGAATATTGCCGCAAGGTTTACGCTGGATATGAGTTTTTCCGTGGATGACATAGCGGGAATGATACGCGACTATTCCCGGGATCGCGGGATAGAGATCGACGCGCGAATGATTGCCGGACTCATCCACGACTACACGTCCGGTTATCCCTTCCTCGTTTCCTGCGTCTGCAAGATGCTGGACGAGCAGATCCCGGCTCTGGATGGTTTCGGGCAGACCGGCGCGGCCTGGACCGCGGCAGGCGTATCGGAGGCTGTCAGAATTATCCTGAAGGAACCGTATACGCTTTTCGACGATATGCGTAAGAAGCTCGACGATTATCCGGAACTCCGCGCCATGCTGTACGCGATCCTGTTCAACGGCAGGAGCTTCCCCTACAATTCGGACAGCCGCATTATCGATATCGGGACAATGTTCGGATTCGTAAAGGAAAATGACGGCGTCGTGGCCGTGGCGAACCGCATTTTTGAAACGCGCCTTTATAATCTGTTCCTGGCTGAGGATATGCTGGAGGGCGCCGGTAAGGCCCTTCCGGACCGGACCCAGTTCGTGCGCGACGGATATCTGGACATGGATCTGGTCATTACTAAATTTACGGAGCATTTTACGGAAATATACGGGGACAGCAGCGATGCCTTTATCGAGGAAAACGGCCGCCGCCTGTTTCTTCTCTATCTGAAACCGATCATAAACGGGGCGGGTAATTACTACATCGAGGCGCGGACACGAAATATGCGCCGTACAGATGTGATCGTAGATTACCATGGCCGGCAATATGTGATCGAGATGAAGATATGGCACGGGGAAGAATATAACCGCCGCGGCGAAGAGCAGCTGGCCGGTTACCTCTCCGAATATCAGTTGAAGAAAGGATACCTGCTCAGTTTCTGCTTCAACCGGAACAAGACGCCGGGCGTCCGGACTGTCAGGTGCGGGGACAAAGAGATCATGGAAGCGGTTGTTTGAGGCGCGGAAGCCTAATTAAGAAAATAATTCCAATCGTTTTTGCATTAACGGCCATACGGTAAGAATCCATATGGCTGTTTCTTTTTGACCAAAATAGTACCTGAAATTTGTCAGCATTTTGATATATTCTGTCGCATAATCCCATAGCCAATCCGCCTCTTCCCCCACCCCTCTAATTTCCATTATAGGAAGTATAATTAACCTCGTAATGTAACCAAAAAGGTCCTTAC
>CANQBX010000164.1 GCA_947589095.1 uncultured Lachnospiraceae bacterium | reverse complement strand
GATTTTGGGGTTGATTTTGGGGTTGATTTTGGGGTTGATTTTGGGGTTGATTTTGGGGTTGATTTTGGGGTTGATTTTGGGGTTGATTTACTCATCATATCGCTCTTTTCTTCCAAAAAAGCATCATGAATGAACAGCCTCGTTATAAAATAACTGTGAGCCTCATCCGTTTCAAACTCTGGTTTTGGTGAACCGTTCGCATCCAATGCATCCAAAATCTTCTTAAATCCGGTATTCCTACCTTCTGTCAAATGCAGTTCTTTCAGGAAATCGCCAATCCTGCGGTTCCTGTAACGGCGATTTGACACTCGGTAGGACTTCAGTCCTTCTATTGTGACCGACCGATCCGGTCCCGGAAAACTTAATATTTCGATTCGGTCACTTTCTACTCTAACCTCAATAGGCTCTCTCTCATCATAAGCCCGATGGTACACAGCATTTGACAACGCCTCCTCCAATGCAGCAAACGGATAATTGAAAAAGCGATCCGCCTCCGCACGTTCTGGATGTTTTACTACCTTTTCCGTAATAATCGTATTTCTGATATACTGCAAAGCCTCCCGTAACTGCTGATGGATAGGTCCCTTAAATATCTGTTCAACAATATGATCGCCACCCAGTCCATCCGGGAACTGAACAACATCTATCTGCGTATAAGGGAAGAATTTTTCAGGTTCCATGCTGAAGAACATTAATCCTACATTTTTAGGCTTCCTATATTCAGGAAGATCACTGACAATGTTCATATCCCTACACACTTCAACGAAATCGCCTGTTTTTGATTTTTCATATAAAGAGCTTTTTATCTCTTTCAAGTAATTCTGAATGAGTGTGATATTCAAATCAGATATTTCCGCCTGATGATTGATCCGATCGTCGAAAGGAACTCTGTTCGCCAAACTGAACAAATCTTTTTCCTCATCTTCTGACGGCGCAACGGTACTGGACATTTTTCTGATATAATGAACGCGTTCTTTGTTATCTTTCGCCATTGTTTTGGGACACGAATAAGGTCTGTTGTCTCCTCCAGGGCACCAAAGAACAATAAATTTCTTATTTTCGTAGTCAATGACTTCCACAATCGGCATATATGCCGGTCTGAGCAATTTGCATTTTGACAGAATACTTTTCTGATAGGCGTCAATCTTATCAGCGTGGATCCCTTTCAATGGATAAACAGGACGCCCTTCCTTCTCTTCCACTCCAATGACAATATAACCACCGCCCCAATTATCCAGATCATTCGCGAAAGCACAAACCGTCTTCAGGGAAGCACCTGCATCCCAGGTTTCTTTAAATTCAACTCTTGCCCATTCAACAACATTTCCGGACAATAATGTCCTAACATTCGTCGGTATTGCCATCGAAGTCACTCCCTTCCGTTTATATTACACGCTGATATAATATCATATATTATATCTATCGACTACTACATATTATCAAACCACGCCGCAAGCCTTCTTTACGAATCAGGATCACTAGAATTGCCCAGTCCATACCATGTTATCCTGCTCATACAGTCCATCCAATCCACAATATCTGGTATAAATAGCACTTAACAACACTAAATAGCACGTTCAAAAGTCGCTGCCCCTAATAGGACACAAAATACTCCACCGCGTTATTCGGAAAAAACTCCTTGAATTCCCCATACAGCTGGGCGGCCAGCGTCTTATTATGCGCAAGTACCAGCGTCGGCTTGTTCAACGCCCTGATAACATTAGCCATCGTAAATGTCTTACCGGAGCCGGTGACACCCAGCAAAGTCTGGAACTGGTTGCCCTCCCGGAATCCCTGCACCAAGGCCTCAATAGCCTGGGGCTGATCGCCGGTAGGCTGGTATTCAGATACCAATTCAAAATGATCCATAAGTTACGTTCTCCCCATTTTCCATAGCAAGAAGCTCATTTATAAGTCCTATTTTGTTTCTACTCTTTAAACATCTTACCATCTGTCACGTCTTTCTAACGCATCCAGTCTTATTTCTTTAAATCCGTGAGACTGAAGCATTCTTCTATCCGCATTTGTAATTACCAGCGCGCACAAAACAGAAATTCGAATCATCTTACGAATATAATACTCCGTATGCGTATAACCACGCAAAGCGCATTGGCAAATACTGTACGTATAAGCTTCTCCTGCCGCCGACATACATTCCTGATACTCAAGTCGGTTTTCTCTTATTCCCATATTTTTTAATATCTTTTTTATTACCGGTTCCCCATAATGCTCATAGGGGTATATCTCGTAATACTTTAATACCTTCTCCGGCACAGCTTTATTAATTGTCATACAAGCCTTCGGAATGTATTCTTCTATGGTGCGTTTACAGATTCTCGTTCTGTTCTTTTCATAATACTTTCTGCTGTTTAAATTTCTCTTTTGCCGAGCCTTTTCTCTTAGTCACGGTTCATTATTCTTAAGCGTGCCATGCCATATCCGGCCTTCTTCGCACTGCTTAACCGAATATACGACCGGAAACGCTGCTTTCGTCTTTCTCAGATACTCTACGATTTTTCTATTTTTCACAGTACCCGCTTTTGTAAACTTCTGAGGCCTGCTCCCATTTGGCTTAAGATAAACCTCTCCGCAGTCAGCTTTATGAAAATACAGTTCGATCTCCTTGCTGTTGATTTCTCTTTTAAGCGAAGCGCTTAAATGAATTTTCCCATCCTCTTTTATCGTCAGTTTCATTTCCTGATACCGTGATATCTCTGGCTCCAAAAGAAAAAAATCTTTCATATTAATTTCTGATTTTACCATCTTCTCCATATCCTTACCCTTTCTTTTGTAAGATTCTCGAGGACAAAGTCCTTTCTAATATGCTCACATATGAATAATCTTCACGCTACTTTATAAATAAGTATATCATATAAATAAGGAAATGTATACAGAAACCCGAATATTTGTTCTGGTTCAAATATACAGGACACAACTGCTGCCGGCAACTATGGTTTTGCGGTCATAATAACACATAATAGCAAATTCATTTTGCGAAAACGATTGACACAATCCAAAGCAGCTCCTCACATGGCATCACTTTATACAGGAATGTGACATTATGTCATTCGGCATGAAATACGGGAACTGCCTGTTAAGGCAATTCCCGTTCCCATTATGGTATTCGTTTTATCCATATAAACTGACGTAAAAGCTTGATATAGTAATCATTCACATAGGTTTCTGCTTGAAACCGAAAACTATATATCGTAGTTGTGCGGTTATATTCCTACTCATTCAATTAGCAACAAATAGCATTACACCACTTCAGCCATCAGATAACTCTCCGCCTTCTCCTTGGTCAGATGGAACTTTTCCCGTATCTTCTTTGAAATCTCATCATTGGAAAGCCCCATCTCCCGATAAACGGAAATCGCCCCGTACACCTTTCCCTGCTCCATGCCCTTTTCAATATTTTCCTGATCCCGCATCAGTAATGTCATATATTCACTCCTCCATTTCCTGTTCTTCTTTGCCTCGGATACCGCCGCCTTCAGTTTCTTTACAAAAGAATCCTCCGATTCCTTTCCCGCAACATAGTCCAGAAAGTCCTTCAGTTCACGGCTCACATCGTTCTGGATCCCCTTCGCGTTCAAAAAGATCTTCGATGCCTCATCCCCCAGGGAGATGTCCTTGTCTTCCTTGCAGAAATTCTCAAAGGTATAGATATGCTTCCCCTTTCCAAACATATCAAATGTACAGATAAAGATAATGTAGCTGGGTTTCAGCTTTTTATAGGTCTGTCCCTTATCTATCATCTGAAGGTC
>CANQBX010000163.1 GCA_947589095.1 uncultured Lachnospiraceae bacterium | reverse complement strand
TATCCTTTCCTGCAACACTAACGGCAACTTTTTTGCCGGGGTCTTTAGAAGTGGAAGTTAACTTTTCACTTCACTGCGGCATTCATTGTTCTCATCTTTCTTCTTTATTCCAATCTTCCTGACCGTTCAGCGCGCTGTCGATCAGCCGGATCAGTTCCAGTGCACTGCGGAAATATTCCCGTTCATTCGTCTCCGCCCATGTGACTTCTCCCTGCCAGCTGTTATTCTGCCGGTACAGGATCTTCACCAGAAACGTCCCCTTCTCTCCCCTGCGCCCGCATGCCGGGCCCGGCTGCGTCTGCGGCAGCCTTCTGACATGCTCCTCCATCTCTTTGTTTCCTCTTCTCCTTCCGAACGCACGAAGCGGTCCGGCTGCACGCGACGGCATCCATTGCTCCATCAGCTCTTCCGTACGGCAGAGCAGCTGAACCATGCCCGAAATCGGAACCATCGTATTGCTTCTGGGATGCCACAGATACCCGCTGAAATCCTCTCCGGACGCCGCGTCAACGATCAAATAGATCAGCCCCCGTTCCGCCTGCTTCATAAACCGCTCCCCTATATCCCGGCGCCGGCCGGTTCCGGCCTTCAAACGCCGCTGACCGCCGTCTATGTAACGTTCTTAACTGCCGGCAGCCTGCGGTCCTTCCTCAGTCCGGTCACAGACTGCGCGTACTCCAGCGACCTCAGTACTACAAGCATCTGATCCTGTTCTCTCTCGTCGAGGTTAAGAAAAAGAGAGTTAAATTCCATGACTTTCCTTGACTTTTCATTTTTTTGTGTCATATACTCGCCCTCCTTTTTCGAATGTGTTCAAGACACATTTTATCATACGTTTATTGAGTTGTCAACACTCAGCCATAACTCCTTATGTGTTGACAACAGTGTTTTTGTATTGTATGATAGAAATATCCTCATCGGGGAAGGAGGTGCGTGATTGTATAGCAGAATCAAAGCCGTGCGGAAGGCCCTGCATCTGTCTCAAAGGGAATTCGGCGAGAGGCTGGGGGTAAGCCGGGATGTGATCAGCAACATCGAATACGGACGAGTGCCGCCTAAAGAGCTGCTCATCCGGCACATCTGCGAACTATACAATGTTCATGAGCTCTGGCTAAGGACCGGCGAAGGGCCGATGTTTGACAAGACCCCCAAAAACAGCAGAAAGGCAGAAGAAGCTGTCACGATATTTCAATCCCTGCGTCCCGAGTTTCAGGATTACGCTCTGGAACAGATTCGAAAGCTGAGTGAATTGCAAAAAAAAGAGGGTCTGTAGACCGTACAGTCTGCAGACCCTTTCCTTACCACATTATCCATGGATCATAATACTGATCCGCTTATAAACAAGCGCCGTAACCAGCGACACGATCGCGCCCTTCACCAGATTAAACGGCGCCACCGCCAGGAACACGAAGGTCCATACATTGGAGATGGCCGGATTGATCTCCGCCCCCTGTTCAATGATCTGCTCCAGCGGCATGAAGTTCGAATAAAACGGCAACATGACCAGCGCGTTCAGCACCGCGCCCACAAGGGCCATGCAAATGGTTCCGACGACCATTCCGATGATCGCGCCCTTCTTCGTCCGGTTGAACTTATAGATCACCGCCGCCGGGATCACCAGCGAGCAGCCGATGCAGACATTGGCGAATTCGCCCACGAACCCGGTCGACGTGGGCTTGATCACCAGCTTCACCAGGATCTTCACCAGCTCGATGACTGCCCCGGCCACCGGCCCCATGGCGAATCCGCCCACCAGCACCGGGATCTCGCTCAGATCCAGTTCATAGAACGCCGGCGCGATGAACGGCAGCGGGAACTCAAACAGCATCAGCACGGCGCCCAGCGCGCCGAACATCCCCATCAACGTGACGTGCTTCACAGACAGCAGTTTCTTCTCTTCTCTCATGACTACATCCTCCTTGAAAATGAAATGATCGTGCTAAGTTCATTCGCAAGTGGAACCGCGCGCCGCCTGTGGGCAAGGCTGCCGGCTGCGCCGGGACAAATCCGGGCAGATTGCCGCCGGCGCTCCGGCCGCATGGAAATGCGGGCAGAACGTCACCGGCGCCCCATTCGCATGAAAATCCGGGCAAAACGTCAATGGCGCCCCGGCCGCATGAAAATCCAGGCAAAACGTCAACAGCGCTCCGGCCGCATGAAAATCCGGGCAGAACGTCACCGGCGCCCTTGGCCGCAAGGAAATAAAAAACCCCGGGCCAAACACCCGGGGCGTCTCATCGCAGCGAAGCCCGCGCATCCGCGCGGCACGCAGTTTCTTCTCTCATCCAGACTGTACTGTCGGTTTTGGAATCGCACCAAATCGGCCACAAAAGCGGTTCGCGGACTATACCGCCGGTGGGGACTTGCACCCCGCCCCGAAGAACTTATCTGATTTCGCTGGTCATTATAACTCATTGCAGACTGTTATGCAAGAGGTTTTTTACAAATAAATCCCGGCAGGATATCCCCCCACACATAACAAGCCATAGACCCTCCTCCGAAGCAGAGTGTCCCTGTTTCGGCATAATCCTCTTTATATCAAAATATTTTCGTGAAAACAGCGGCCAGGGCGCTGCGCGCCCGGCCTGATGCCCGCCTTCTAAGCTGGCTTTGATTTGTTCAGAGTTTTCATTGACTATAACTGACTGAATTTCTCTTCCCGGCAAATCGAAACTTCCTGCCGCACGGCTACGCACGCGTATCCCCGGCGTCCGCGTCCTGCAGACGGTACTTTGCAAGCATCTCCTCAAGGAACGCCGGATCCTCGCAGAGCCGCGGAATCTGCTCCGCCTCACCGGCTGCGGCCATCGCGGTGGTTAGTGCCAGAATGCGGTTGCGCTCCTCCATGCGACTTTCTCGCTCACGCTCCCGCAGTAATTCCTCAAACAGCATATACCTCGCCTCCCAGCTTCTGCTCTGTTTCAGCTTTCTGACCCGCTCATGAAGCTTACTCACTTTCGGATCCGCCACCTCGCTCACATACGCGTCCGTGGAATTCTCCACATAATGCAGCAGGTTCACCAGCTCCTTCGGCACCTCGGACTCGTTCGTTCCCTTTGTACTCAAAAATACTCTGGTCGCTCCGTCGCCGAGCGGGAAATCCATCTCCTCACATCGATTCGTAAACGTATAGCGATACAATCCATGCCCGAATGGGTCATATGTGCAGATAAACACCACATACACCGGCTTCAATTCCGCGAAGTCCTCACCAGGCTTTAAAGCGATAACATCCATCTCCGCCTGGTGGTAACGGCTCCTCTGCGGCAACGATGTCCTCTCGCTGTTCTCCATCTCCATGTTGTAATGGACTTCCACTTCATCCCTGACATATACATCGAGACGCACACTCCGGAAATCACTGCTGTACAGGAGCGGATGCTCGACGCTCACCTTCACGCCGCTGACTTTGATGCCCAGCAACGTCTCCAGAAGCAGATGGCTCGTCTCCTCGTCCTCCGCCGCGGCAGCGAACAGGAAATAGTTTGACAGGTTCAGATCCTGAAATCTTTTGCTTGTTGTACCCATGTTTATCCCCCTCCTTTTGACGGCGGGGGATATCCTGCCGGAATTATTTTAGCACAGGATGGGGGAAATGGGAAGGGGGAAATGCTTTCTCCTGTTTTCTTCAAAGCGTCTTCAGCCTTTTATCCTTAATCTTCTTAAGATATCTTGCCGTAGGTGGAAGGAATCGTACTTCTGCCATCCATTACTCCCGGGCGTTTGACACTTCTTTTAAATACCCTAATCGCAAAAATCCTTCATCCAAGCCATTTATGGCTTATTTTTT
>CANQBX010000162.1 GCA_947589095.1 uncultured Lachnospiraceae bacterium | reverse complement strand
CTGCACTTCTGGCTGTTGCCTGGAATAGCGACACATGGACGTTTGAGGCGCTGGAATCCCATTATCATACGCTTGTGCGATATCTGAATCTGAAGGATCAAGGAATGGTCTTGGGGAAAGGATGCGGCACACCGTCTATGACGCGGCATTCCAAATATCCGCAAATGGCGTATGAACTCGGCAAAAAATTGTGAGGAGGTTTCAAGTATGAGAAAACGGTTTTTACCTTTCTTCCTCGCATTTCTGATACTGTTAATGGCATTCACAGGCTGCAGTACACAGAATGAAGCGGCAGCATGTGGGGCGGCGAGCAGGACGCCTTTCTGGAGGCCATGGCGGAGGCGGGAAAATCCGTGTCCGACTATCTTGGAAACGGCGAGCGGATCGCCTATATCAGCGTGCTGAACCGTCTGTCCGTGGACTGTGACTGCGATGGGAACCCCGCCGAGCCGGATATGCATGTTAATTTACCCAATGCAAAGCGTTGACACTGTGTCAGAATGATGATATACTAACTATGCTGACGTGATGTCAGAACATGTTTTGCAGATCAGGAAAGAGCAACGACAAAAGACCGGCGAAGCGATCGGGAAATGTCTGTCTTTCAGAAAAACACCGGAAAAATAAGGAGGACGCAGGATGCCAAAAGGATCACCGGAACTGACGGAGGCCCGCAGAGAAGAGATCATCAACGCTTGTGAAAAACTCTATCAGACGATGAGCTTTAAGGAGATCACCATCAAGGAGATCGGGAATGTAACCAGCTTTACGCGCACATCCATTTACAACTACTTTCAGACGAAGGAAGAGATCTTCCTGGCCCTGCTGAAGCGGGAGTATGAACTGTGGATCGGCTCGCTCAAACAGACCATGGAGCAGGTGAAAGAGATGACGAAGGACGAGTTTGCGTCCATGCTGGCGCACTCTCTGGAAGAACGGGCGCAGCTTCTGAAGATCATGTCCATGAACCATTATGACATGGAGACTGGCAGCCGCCCGGAGCATCTGGCGGCGTTCAAGGTCGCGTACGGCGAATCCATCCGAACGGTGATGGCCTGTCTCCACCAGTATTTCCCGGACATGACGGTCGAACAGAAACAGGATTTTATCTACACGTTCTTTCCGTTTATGTTCGGCATCTATCCCTACACGTACGTTACCGAAAAGCAGCGGGCGGCGATGGAGGAAGCGGGCGTCAACTATGTGTTTATGACGATCTATGAGATCACGTATAACTGCGTGAGAAAACTGTTAGGGGAGTAAAAAAGAGACCGGATCTGCGGCTGTGAAGACAGAGCGGGTCTATAAACATTACTACTTTATAATCAGGAGGAGAGGATTATTATGAGCAAAACATTAGTCGCGTATTTCAGCGCTAGCGGAACAACGGCGCGCGTGGCAAAGGAACTGGCGCAGGCGGCAGGCGCGGACATCTATGAGATCCGGCCCGCGGTGCCTTATACCGACGCGGATCTGAACTGGATGGACAAGAAATCCCGCAGTTCCGTGGAAATGAACGACAGATCAAGCCGTCCCGCGCTGGCGGACCGGGACGCAGACATTGCGTCTTATGATACCATTCTGTTGGGATTCCCCATCTGGTGGTATGTGGCGCCGACGATCATCAATAGCTTCTTGGAGAGTTACGATTTCTCCGGCAAGAAGATCGTGCTGTTCGCCACTTCCGGCGGCAGCGGATTCGGAAAGACCGCAGACGGACTGAGATCATCCGTAGCGGCGGATACGGTTATCGTCGAAGGAAAGCTGCTCAACGGCAGGCTGACGGCGGAGAGCCTTAAAGCGTGGGTTGAGACAGTCCTTTAAGGAGGCATGGAGAATGAAGTACGCAAAACTCGGCAAATCGGATCTGACCGTTTCCCGCATCTGCATGGGCTGCATGGGCTTCGGCAATGCGGCCACAGGGCAGCACAGCTGGACGGTGGATGAAGCGCAGTCCCGCGAGATCATCAAACACGGCCTTGATCTGGGGATCAATTTCTACGACACCGCCATCGCCTACCAGAACGGCACCAGCGAGCAGTATGTGGGCAGGGCGCTCAGGGATTTCGCAAAGCGGGACGAAGTCGTGGTCGCTACCAAATTTACGCCCCGGACGCAGGACGAGATCGACGCCGGCGTCAGCGGGCAGAAGCACATTGAGAATTACCTGAACCAGAGTCTTAAAAATCTCGGTATGGACTACGTTGACCTCTACATCTATCACATGTGGGACTACCACACGCCGATGGAGGAGATCCTAGAGGGGCTGCATAACGCCGTGAAGTCCGGCAAGGCCCGTTACATCGGCATCTCCAACTGTTTCGCGTGGCAGCTTGCCAAGGCCAATTTCTACGCCCGTGAGCACGGCCTGACGGAATTCGTGTCGATCCAGGGGCATTACAATCTGATCGCCCGCGAGGAAGAACGGGAGATGGCTCCCTTCTGCGCGGATCAGAATATCGCGATGACGCCGTACAGCGCCCTGGCCGGCGGCCGGCTCGCGAAGCGCCCCGGCGAGACCTCCAGGCGGCTGGAGCAGGACGCCTACGCGAAATTCAAATACGACGCTACGGCTGAGGCCGACGGCAGAATCATCGCCCGCGTGACGGAACTGGCCGACAGGCGCGGCGTCTCCATGACGGAAATCTCCCTGGCGTGGCTGCTGACCAAAGTGACTGCCCCGGTGGTGGGCGCGACGAAGTTTTCTCACGTGGAGGGAGCGGCCCATGCCGTGGAGCTGGAACTTACACAGGATGAGATCGACTGGCTGGAGGAATTATATGTTCCTCACGCTCTGGTGGGCGTAATGGCGCAGAATGGTAAGCAGAAGGCCGGGAATGTAGTGTAAGACGGCAAGCCTGGGAACACAACATGTGAAACTGGTCAGACTGCAAAGATCTGCAGAAATATCAATGAGGAGGAAAATCAAAATGGAAAAGATCACACAGACCGCGGGCAGAAATCAGCTCGGCGATTTCGCGCCGGACTTCGCCCATTTCAACGACGACGTTCTCTTCGGCGAGAACTGGAACAATCAGGACATTGATTTAAAGACCCGGTGCATCATCACCGTGGTGGCGCTGATGTCTTCGGGGATCACCGACTCATCCCTCATTTATCATCTGGAAAACGCCAAAGCCCATGGCGTGACGAAAGCGGAGATCGCCGCCATCGTGACCCATGTCGGCTTCTATGTCGGCTGGCCCAAGGCGTGGGCGGTGTTCCGGCTGGCAAAGGACGTGTGGAACGAAACAGAGCCGGAACTGACGGAAAAGGATAAATATCAAAACACCATCCTCTTCCCCATCGGCGCGCCCAACGACGGCTTTAAGCAGTATTTTATCGGGCAGAGCTATCTTGCGCCGGTCTCCAAAGAGCAGGTGGGCATTTTCAATGTGACCTTTGAGCCCGGATGCCGGAACAACTGGCACATTCATCATGCCGACAAGGGCGGCGGGCAGATCCTGATCTGCGTCGGCGGCCGCGGGTACTATCAGGAGTGGGGCAAGGATGCCGTGGAAATGAAGCCCGGCGATTGCGTCAATATCCCTGCGGGCGTCAAGCACTGGCACGGCGCCGCGCCGGACAGCTGGTTTTCCCATTTGGCTGTCGAAGTGCCGGGAGAAAACGGTTCCAATGAGTGGCTGGAGCCGGTGGATGACAAGCAATATGGAAGTGCGCTGTCCCTGTAAGACGGAACGGCATAAACAGGTTACTGATATTAAAATTTCTTCGGTTTCTCATATGCATATCTTCTGAATTACAGCGGGAATTGCCCAAACGGGTAATTTCCGCTTTTTTTGCCTGATTCGATTCCGGGTCAAAACGCAGATCAATAACAAAATGTCGTAGAGTAGCCCACTCTACGACA
>CANQBX010000161.1 GCA_947589095.1 uncultured Lachnospiraceae bacterium | reverse complement strand
AGGCTGCTTTTTTGTTTGCCAGACAAAAAGAGCCGATGATCTGTGAGATTTCTCACATAATCATCGGCTCTGCGTCTGTGCGTCTGGCTCAATTACAATCTCGATATTCAGTTCTTTCTCGTTAATGATCGTTTCGTGTTTGCACTTGGGACAATACAGAGGAAAATGTTTTAGCTCCGTATCGTCCCGTATTCGTGTGCGGGTTTTGTTCCCACATACCGGGCATCGCACCCAATATTCTTTCTTCATATTATCCATCCGACATTCACCTTTTCATATTTCTGGCACCTCTCAAATCACCAAATTGACAATTAGCCCTGTCACCAGCGAAAACGCCATGACAAAGGCGAGATACAGCAAAAACCGTTTCATTCCCAGCACGATTTTCAGCGCGCCGAGGTTTGTGATCTTGGTGGCGGGGCCGGTGATCATAAAGGCCGAGGCGCTGCCCATGCTCATGCCCATGGCGAGCCATTCACGGATCAGCGGGATCGTCCCGCCGCCGCAAGCATAGAGCGGGACGCCAATCGTCGCTGCCATCAGAACGCCGAAGCCCTCGTTTGCCTCCCCGAACAGAGCGGCGAAGCCCTCCGCCGGAACGTACCGCTGGAACAGGGCCGACAGAAGCACACCTACGAGAAACCAAAGTCCCGTCGCTTTGATGTTTCTGCCGAGGTTGAACAGAAACCGCAGAAACAGGTTTGGGTGGGTGTCGTGGCTCGCCTTCGGCTCAAAGCCCTCAAAATTGAAAAACGACTTGTCCTTGTAAAAAATATGTACCACGATGCCCGCCACAATGCCGCAGACCGTGCAGGACACAATGCGAATCATCAGCGCCGTTACGCCCAAAGCGGTGGAATACATGATAAGTTGAGGGTTCAGAAGTACGCTGGACATCATAAACGCTGCCAGCCAGTCGTGCCGCATTCCATGCTTGGAAAAGGACGCCGCGATGGGGATCGTGCCGTACATGCAAAGCGGGGAGGCAACACCTAACAGGCTTGCCGGAACGACGCCCCACAGCCCCCACTTCTTATCCCGGATACGGTCAAAGGCTCCGTGAATGGTGTCCTTTGCGAACACCGAAACAAGGGAGCCGACGACCATGCCGAGAATCCAGTAACCGGCGATCTGCCGGAGCTGGAGCAGGAAGTAATATTGAATGTAGACAAACTCTCTTTGCAGAACTTCAACAACCTCACTCATCTATGTTCACCAAATCGTAGGTGCGGCTGCCTAAACCGATTTCTTCGGCGTGTTCCAGCGTGTGAAGTCCGTTCTGCCGTTCCACGCGCTGCTGTAAGCTCTCGCTGCCCTCGGCGGCGAAGCATAGGTCTATGGATGCCTGATCGATGGCTACGGGGTCGGTGGAGGCCAAGATGCCGATGTCGTGGATGTCCGGCTCGGCGGGATTGCCGTCGCAGTCGCAGTCCACCGACAGACGGTTCATCACATTGACATAGACGATCCGTTCGCCGTTTCCAAGGTAATCGGACACGGATTTTCCCGCCTCCGCCATGGCTTCCAGAAAAGCGTCCTGCTCGCCGCCCCACATACTGCCGCCCGTGCCGCCGCTGTGAATCCACGCCTTGCCTTTACTGGAACCAAGACCGATAGATATATTCTTGATCGCGCCGCCGTAGCCTGCCATGGAGTGACCCTTGAAATGGGAGAGGACAAGGTAGGAATCGTAGTCGGCAAATGCCGCGCCCACATAGTTTTCCGTAAGTACGCTGCCACCCTCAACAGGCAAAGTCATGGAGCCGTCCTCGTCCAAAATCTGAAAATCCGCAATCCCGGTGAAGCCGTGATCTTCCGCCACCTGATAGTGCATAGCTGTCTCGGAGCGTGACCCGCCATAGGCGGTATTGCACTCAACGATCGTACCGTCAACAGCATCCACCACATCTTTTATCAGCTCCGGGCGGAGATAATTGCTTGCGGGAGGCTCGCCCGTGGAGAGTTTCACCGCCACATTGCCGGTAGGCGTCCAGCCGAGAGCTTCAAAGACGGCCAGCATCCCCTCCGGGGAAATATCAGATGTGAAATAGACGACAGAGCCTTCCTCGCCATTTTCGGAAGGTTCCGACGTTTCCGAGGGGCTTTCTGTCGGGGCAGACGGTTCCGATGCGTCGGACGAAGCAGAAGGTTCCTCCTGTTCCACAGACGACGGTGGATCAGAGGTATCTTGACCGGCAGACGGCTCCGCTCCGCAAGCCGTCATAAGGAGTAGCAGGCATACCGCCAAAATCCACGAAATTGTTTTTTTCATACACAAAACCTCCTTTTCCTCTATCTTAATGCGCTCGCATAGGCCGGATGGCTTCTATGCTGGCATTGTTGCATGGCAAGTTCCCGCATGAGATCCTTTACCGCGATTCTTTCCGGGCAGCAGGCTGTGCAGGCACCGCACTCGATGCAATCCTCCGGTCCGGCAAGCTCGCACAGCGGTTCTTTTTTCTCACGCCGTCCGTATGCTCCGATAACTGCGGGAATGTCGATGCCCGCGGGACACGCCGCTTTGCATCTTCCGCAGTTTGTGCAGGCTCTTTTTGCTCCTTGAGCAGAAGTAATCGTATTCAAAAACCTATTCATCTTTTGAAATTCCTCGTTTCGGTCGATTCAGCATTTTCAACCCTTTGGAAAGAGCAGCGCCGATACAGGCAAAAAGGCACATCATGGAGCCGTAGTCCGCCATAAACCGTAGGCGCGACTGTCCAAAATCAAAGAAAACAAACTGATTCTTCAATATGAGATAGGAAGCCATGTCGCGGGTTACAAATGCGTATGTACCATAAACCGACACAACAATAGCAACTGTCCATAATAGGACAGCAATGCCCTTTTTCTTACCCGCACGATGCGCCCCGGCGTGATTGCCCACATGGACGGACATCAGGACAAATCCCCAATGGGACAGAAGCAGATGAACCGTTCGGGCAAAGGACATCCCGCCGACGCCGGAAAAAATGGAATATGTGCTTCGACATCATGATCCCGCTGACCGGCTGCAAAACCATAACGATCAAGAGGAGAACATTGACACCGGTAAGATAGATTCGCAGCGGCGTATAGCGTCCCTTGAAAAGCGTTTTCAGCCACGCCGGATTCATGATGTGGTGCAGTATAAACAGCAGGAACATGGTAAGTCCCAGCCATTCGTGCGCCGTCTCTCCAATGAGTGAATACGCCATAAGCAGAGGCAGGAGAATGAGCATGGCAGTGTCTATGATGATTTTTCTGATCTTTTTGGCTTTCATCTCTTTCTCCTGTCCGCCTGTTGCAGTTTACTCACACAATCTCTTTACGCACTCGATCCACTTTTGGACTTCGCTTTCGGGTGTCTCCATACGGCTTCCGCCGTCCGCGCCAAACTTCACCTGCAATTCACAGGCGGACATTGCGCCCTTGCAGGCTTTTTCCATATCACGGATTACATGACCCGGCCAGCCTGCGTTCGTCATAAACGGAACGACCGTTTTTCCGTTCCAATCCTGACTGTTCAGATAGGTCAGGACAGCAGGAGCCATGGTGTACCACCATGTAGGCGTTCCGACGGCGATCACATCATAGTCAGCGGTGGAATACGGCAGGGGTTTAATCTCCGGCTGAAAGCCGCTGTCCGCCTCCCGTTTTCCCTGATCCACCACATCCTGATAGCTGCCCTCATAGGGCTTGACCGTTTCGATTTTCGCAAGATCCGCGCCGGTCGCTTTTTGCAGCATCTGTGCAATTTTCTCTGTGTTGCCATTCGACCACGAATAGTAAACGATCAGAATCTTCTTCATGTCATGCGCTCCTTCCCGTCAGTCTGCCGGGGCCCAGAGGGAAAAGCTGCGCTCCTGTTCCTCCAAAGTGGCGTGATAGAACCGCTTGCCGCAGTCAAGAGCCGCAATTTTATCCATTTCCTCTGCGGTCAGCGCAAAATCGAAGATGTTAAAGTTGTCCCGGACATGCTGCGGATTAGTGGATTTCGGGAAGATCACGTTGCCCGCCTGAATGTGCCAGCGGAGAATGATCTGCACGTTGGTCTTGCTGTATTTCTTCGCAAGCTCGGT
>CANQBX010000160.1 GCA_947589095.1 uncultured Lachnospiraceae bacterium | reverse complement strand
GATAACAAAAGAAACGGTCACTCAGCTAAAACCCTTAAAAGCCAATACGGCGAATTCCAGCTGGATGTCCCCAGGGACCGCAACGGCGAGTTTGAACCCAAACTGGTTCCTAAATACCAACGGGATGTTTCCGGCATCGAGGAAAAAGTCCTTTCCCTTTATGCGAGAGGGATGAGTACCCGCGACATCCATGACCAGCTGCAGGATCTCTACGGGATTGAATTGTCCGCGGAAATGGTCAGTAAGATCACAGACCGTATCCTCCCGGAAATCAAAGAATGGCAGTCCCGCCCCCTTAATCCACTCTATCCCTTCGTATTCATGGACTGTATCCATTATAAGGTCAGGGAGGATGGGCGGATCCTCAGTCGGGCTGCCTATATTGTCCTTGGGGTTACCCTCGATGGGTACAAGGACATCCTGAGCATCACAGTGGGGGCCAATGAGACCTCGAAATTCTGGCTGGGGATGCTAAATGATCTGAAGAACCGCGGAGTCCAGGATGTGCTGTTCTTCTGTGTGGACGGACTTCCCGGCTTTAAAGAGGCGATTGGCGCGGTATATCCCCAGGCCCAGATCCAGAGATGTGTCATCCACATGCTGCGGAATTCATTTAAATATATCAACTATAATGATCTGAAGAAATTTTCCATGGATTTCAAGGCGGTATATAACGCGCCGAATGAGTCCGCAGCTCTGGCAGAGCTGGACGGGATCAAGGAGAAATGGGGGAGAAAATACCCTTACGCGATCAGCAACTGGGAGAACAACTGGGAAGATGTGAGTTCCTTTTTCCAGTTTTCGGATGACATCAGGCGGATCATGTATACGACCAACATCATAGAGGGAGTCAACCGGCAGTACCGGAAAGTGACCAAGACAAAAAGCGTATTTCCCAGCGACAGTGCGCTGGAGAAGATGCTGTATCTGGCAAGCGGGAATGTAGTAAAGAAATGGACACAGAGATACCGGGGATGGGACCAGGTGCTGAACCAGCTGCTCGTGCTGTATGGGGATCGGCTGGGAAAATACCTGTAGACAGCGAACGGCCGGGAAACAAGGTTAGGATCCTGTTTTCCGGCCGCCCATAGAGTTATTCTTTTTCGGCATTAACAGTATTGCCAGAAAAACCCAGTCTTATTCTTAGAGGCCGGGTGTGGGCAGAGCCCACAAAAAGTAATACTGGGAATGTCTGTTTTGCATACGAAAAAATGGGGAACCGATGTATAAAAACAAGTGTACTGGCAATACTATGGATAGAAGATGATTCGACATCCATAAACCGTCAGGATTCTACACCTCCGGTTACATATCCGATTCGTTCCAAAGGGGGTTAATCACTCCAAAGACACAGGATTTTTTACAGCCTCTTAAAATCAATGCTCTGACAAACTTTGTTTTCAAATATGTGGAACAATTCTTTAGTAACTGCTCATTTGCACTTATGCCCGCCACCAAATAAGACTGTGTACATACTTCCTGTGGCTTGATAATAAACGGAGCCGACAGCACTGAGAACATACCTTTTTTATCTGTTTTACCAGAAGAGTCACCTGCTGCCTTACTTATCAATAGCTTGTACTTATCTATTGAAGTCTTACCCCTAGTTACCTCGTCTTTACTTACCCAACCCTCTCTACCTCTGCTGCCTATCAGCTTAATATTATAATGTTCAGTTGCCGTTGCATTAGCACTGTCAACTGCACTTGTTATAAAACCAAAAGGAGATTGCGCACTGATATAAGACTGCATGGTTTCTTCACCATGTGCTTTTACCTTACTTACTACACTAGCTAATGTTGGGTAGCGAATAATTATTTCATTTGGCTCAAAATCCATATTGGACTGCTCTGTTTTATCTCCTACATGCCTTGTAAACTTGCAAGAACCTGTATAAGACTTCTCCCATAAGAAATAACTTACACCACCGGCAATCCCATTCATATTAGGAAATACCTCATTAGAATTGATGTAATCATCTATACTGACTAAATGCTTACCTTTAAGAAACTTCTGCCTGAATTTCTCATAATTTAACCCATTAAACCAACTTGATTTTGTTATCATAGAAATGTATTTTGTGTTTAAGTCTAAAGCTAACTCAATGAATTTTTCATACATTGAAATAGCACCCATACCAATACCACCGCCATTTGTTTTTTGATATGGAGGATTACCTATTGCTACGTCAAATTTCATATCTCCAAATGCTCCTTTGATTAGTTTACTATAATCTGTTTTCTTATCTGCCATTTTATTTATGTAATTGTCTATGTAAACTATATTACCTCTGTATACTGCTGTATCGTAGAGCATGGCTCTTGATAGGGTTGCTGATAATGTTGATGTGGCTAAACCATATAACTGATTATGTAGTATATGGTCTCTTCTGAGCTGCTCATCTGGAAAAGCTGCTTTGAGAGAGGAGCTGTCGAAGAGCCTGTTGTAAATCTCTTTTAGAAAGCGACCACTCTTAACTGCTGGATCTAAGAAAGTGGTATGTGGATTGAAGATATCTTGAGGTAAGAGATCTACCATATCTGATACTATATTTTGAGGTGTTAAAACCTCGGAGTCTGAGTATCGCGTTATATCTTCGTTGCCTAGTGTCTTTAATAAAGCGAAAATATCTGGCATGAAATACCTCCAAAATTAAACTTAATTTATATACTTACATATGAAATAGATTCTGATCAGATTGATAAGGAGATAGGAAAGACCATTAGAGACAACTTGTTAATAAGAATATGAACTTTGAAGAAAATTGATGTGTGGGGCTGATTCCTTGATAGGATGCTATCATGTTGATTACAACTACTCTGCATTGAATATTTCTGCTTTTCTTTCATCTCATCTACATTAAACAGATTATATTGATGCTAACTGGCAACATCTCTATGATGATATATAAAAAGTGTGGTACCTATATACCATGCAGATACCACACTTTTATGGGATGCTAAATTAAAATTTTTATTAGTATACGGTTACACCTTCCATTGAACCTATGACGTCTTTTGCATTTTCCCTAACTGATTCTTCATACTCTTCTTGTGTCATATTATCAAAAATGGAATGTGTACCGGGGATCCTGTTTGAATCAAAGTAATTATTGTTTGTGCTGGTTTGTGGCTGGGGCTGCTGCTGGGGAGTTTCTGTAGCACTCGCACTGTCCTCTGGAATACCTGCAACATCCTGTGTAACAACTCCTGTACTTCTGATTGAGTCTAAACCACTCGTTATGGCACCGAAGGTGCCATCATGCTGCTGATTAAAAGTTAGATGGATGGTCTGACCGTTGACGGTATAAGCACCGTCTGTATGGGCCATCCTACCATACCAACCATCATGCTCTGTTTGACAAAAATACCAACGGTCGGTTAGGGTATCATGAATCAAACCGGCATACATATGACCGTCACCCGGGGCAAGGAGATACCAGGAACCATCAAGGTCTTGAAACCATGAATTGGTAACATCTGCTGTACGGGCTTGATTGAATAGATACCAGGTACCATCTGCTGCAACGTGCCAACGATCAGTTTGATTTTTCACTGCTTGCTGCTGGGAGGTGTAGAGGGTGGCGTCTGGCTGAGAAGCATAGGCTACTACCTCTGGTTCGGTTAAGGAAATACCCATGATCAACATGAGCATTACCATTGTTAAACCGGGGAGAGACATTGCTTTCTTGGGTACCGGACCGGATAACTCTTTCTTTGATAATAAACGTCTTGGCATTTGAAATGCCTCCTTTCTTTTTTGTCTTGATGTTGAATGATTCAATTCTTTAATGGAGTTGTAAAAATTCTTATTGCTTCTTTTACTGGCTCATCTTTAAGACAAAATAGTAATTGTGTATCATCGAATAACTTTGTTGTACCTAACTCCTGTAACTTGTCAAACGCTTCTTTTACTGATGTATTGTATGCTTGTGCTATATCGTATAAGATATCAACTGCCACTATAGTAGCAGTTTTCTCCATACTCTCTTTTATGATAGCTTCTCTTGATCTTCTCATGGCTTACCTCTACTCTGTATTATTAGTCAAAAGTACCAGA
>CANQBX010000159.1 GCA_947589095.1 uncultured Lachnospiraceae bacterium | reverse complement strand
ACTGCTACTCTTTTTGAAAAAAGTAGTGGAAAAAATGTAACTGGGGCTAGCCGCCGCGCTAGCGGCTTGGTACAATATTTTAGAAAGAGTAACTCTGTGACAATGCTTTTATTATTCAAATCGGAGAAGGAGGAGCAACATGGCAAACGACATTTTTGGTAATCCGGAACTGACCCGTCAGAAGACAGCGGCGGAAAGCGCGCCGTATGTCCTGCCGCCGGAGGATCAGGCATGGCTGGACGGGGTGTATGAAAAGCTGACCGTCAAGATGAAGGCGGAAGCGGAGCGGGTAGGAACCATGATTCCCTATACCACCAGAGACGGCAAGTACCATGATCTGGACGTACAGGGCGGTCTTGGCTTCTGGACAAACGGCTTCTGGCCCGGGATGCTGTGGCAGATGTACAACGCCACCAGCGATGAGGTGTACCGCAGCGCCGCCGAGGGCGTAGAGGACCGGCTGAAAGAGCTGCTGGTTACCTATGACAGTCTCGATCACGATATCGGATTTCTGTTTCTCCCGTCGGCGGTGGCCAATTACCGTAAGACTGGCAGTCCCGAGTCCCGCAGGACCGGTCTTCACGCCGCCAATATCCTGGCCGGGCGGTTTAATCCGGCGGGAAATTTCATCCGGGCGTGGAACAACGGTCTCTGGGCGGGGCATGAGGTCAGCGGCTGGATGATCATCGACTGTATGATGAACATTCCGATCCTTTACTGGGCGGCGAAGGAGCTTGACGATCCGCGCTATGAGCATATCGCTGTCGCCCACGCGAAAACGGCGCAGAAATACATCGTGCGGCCCGACGGAAGCTGCAACCATATTCTTATTTTCGATTCCAAAACCGGTGAGTTCCTGGATAATCCTGGCGGCCAGGGCTACGGTAGCGGTTCCTCCTGGACCCGCGGACAGTCCTGGGCTGTGTACGGATTTACCCTCAGCTACATACACACCGATGACGAGAGCTTCTTAAATACTGCGAAGCTGTGCGCCCAGTACTGCATCTCGAACCTGGCCGTCAACGACTGGCTGCCGCTTGTGGACTACCGCGCCCCTGAGGAGCCGGTCAAATACGATTCCACGGCGGGGATGATCACCGCCGCCGGGCTTTTAACGCTGGCCGATCAGGTGGGAGAGTATGAAAAGGGACTTTACACGAAAGCAGCCCTCCGGATCCTCAGAGCCTGCGACGCGAAGTTCTGCAACTGGGATCCCGCGCAGGATTCCATCGTGGACGGCGGAACCTTCTTCTATCATGATCCCACTGGCACAAATACCGAGGTGCCCATCATCTACGGCGACTATTACTTTATCGAAGCGATCATGAAGCTGAAGGGGAAGGAACTGTTTATCTGGTAAAATGCATCCGTTAAAGCGGTCGCCCAGCCGTTTGCCATTGGCTACGGCTGGGTCACCGTGGCGTTCATAGAGAAATTCGATTGGTTCGACAATTTGTCATATAATATACCCATTTATCACAAATTTGTACGAAAAGAGATAAAGTGAATACTCACGCCGAAGAGAATGGTTATTGTATACTTAATATTACGGTGGGAAAGGCGTAGTATGCAATTAAATATGGAAGGAGGAGGTTTTATGGGTGAGTTTGTGAAACTGTCGCAGGGTGCCCTAAAGGCACTGCATGAGCAGAATCCGGCTATGATGTCCTACAACATCGAGTTTGCCGAAGTCACCGGAGGCACGTTCTGGAAGGCTTATACTCCGGGGCAGATCGCCGGTACCGAGGATTTCAATGTGGACATGAGCGGCGGTCTGACGGCAGCCTACAAGGATCTGATGCAGGTTTATCCGCCTATCAATCTGTACGATGAGAAGCTGCGGAAGCTGGCGAAGGAGTTCGGTCCCCTTTGGGTGCGGGTATCTGGTACATGGGCGACGAAGACCTACTATGACCTGGACGACAAGATGGAAGGCAAGGTGCCGGAAGGGTATCTGAATACCCTGACCCGCAGTCAGTGGATTGGCGTTCTGGATTTCGTAAAGGCCGTGGGAGCGAAACTGATGGTATCCGTGTCCGCCTGTCCCGGCGTGTACGGGGTGGATGAGGCTCCGGTACCCGAGTGGACCCCGGTGGAAGCGGAGAAGCTGTTTAAGTTCAGCGCGGACTACGGCGTGCCGATCTCTGGTTCCGAGTTCGTGAATGAACCAAATATGATGTCGGAGACCGGATTCCCGAAGGGATACACTCCGGCGGATCATGCCCGCGACCAGAAGATATTCGAGAAATGGCTGAAGGAGAACTATCCGGACTGCCTTTACATCGGGCCCTGCTCCGTAGGCTCAGAGGGCAGTATGGGACGGCCGGCAGAGAAAGGCAGCGGCGGAGGCGTCGAGGCCCTGGTAGGCGAAAGCTGTAATACGAAGGCGCTGATGGGCGAAGATCCCTGCCATCTGGACGTGTTCAGCTACCATTATTATAACGGCGTGTCTGAGCGCCTGGGCGGCGTCATGCCGCAGATGCACTGGCTGGCGAAGGAGGCCCATACGGAGGATTATCTGGCGGTGGCGATCACCAATGCTAAAGCCTACGCGCCTCTTCGCGACAAATATTGTCCCGGCGGCGAGATGTGGGTGACGGAATCCGGCGACGCGGGCGGCGGCGGAGACACCTGGGCTTCCACTTATCTGGATGTGATCCGTACTCTGAACGAGGCGGGCGGATTCAGCCGGGAGACCAGAGGCATCATTTACCATAATACCCTGGCCGCCTCGGATTACGCTTATCTGGACCGGGTGACCCATGATCCCAGACCCAATTACTTTGCGGTGCTTCTGTGGACCAGACTGATGGGTACTACCGTGTACGATACCGGCGAGCCGGTGCGCATGGGCGCCCATGTCTATGCCCAGAGCCGTAAGGACGGCAAAGAAGGCGTGGTTTATCTGGTCATCAATAACAGCGAGACCGAGACGACTTCCGTGGAGCTGCCGAAGGATGGCGAGGTCTATGTGCTGGCCGGAGAGGGCGGCAATAAGCGGGCTTCCGTCATGACGCTGAACGGACGGCCTCTGAAGCTTCAGGCGGACGGCGGCCTTCCGGATTTAAGCGGTGAGAAAGCGGCCGCCGGCCGGATGGAACTGGCGCCTTTGAGCTGCGCGTTTATCGTGTTGTAGGGATCAAAGATGGCGGGTCCCGAAGTCATGCTTTTTCGCGCAGGCACGAACTGCATGCCCTTTGGGTTCTGGCATCACCAAATTTATAAATTTTAAAAAGGAGAAATTGATATGAGTCAGACAAGAAGCTTACCGGATAAGTTTTACGGACCCAATGGTATTCACCGCGTTCCCCTTTGGCGTGTAGCCGGATTCGCGCTGAATAATACCGCCACCAATATGTACCTGTTCCTAATGAACTATGTCGCCTATTACCTGACCGGTTTCGTAGGCGTCGCCGTGGTAACGGCATCCAGCTTCTCCATGTTCATGAGGATCTGGGACGGCGTGACTGACCCCTTTATCGGATTCACCGTTGACAAGACCAACGGAAAGTTCGGCAAGAACCGTCCGTTCATGATCATTGGCCAGCTCATCCTCTGCGTGGCCAGCTTTATCCTGTTCCATATTACGCCGTCTATCCCGCAGGCCGTGCGGTTCCCGTTCTTTATCGTGGTGTCCGCCATTTATTATGTGGGCTATACCTTCCAGTGCGTGGTCACCAAGTCCGCTCAGACCTGTCTGACCAACGACCCGAAGCAGCGTCCTCTGTTCACCATGTTCGACGGCGCTTACAATACGGTTCTGTTTGCGGTAGTGGCCATTGTGTTTACCAATGTTTCCACGGCTCACGGCGGATATTATGAGCAGTCTACATGGAATCTCCTGTGGCTGATCACGGCGATTACCTCCGCGATCTTCACTACCATCGCCGTAATCTCCATCGCCCCCAAGGACCGCTCCGAGTTCTTCGGAACCGGCAAGGCAATCAAGGTGGGCCTGAAGGATTACTGGGATACGATCAAGGGCAACCGTGCCATCCAGATGCTGATCGTGTCCGCTTCCTCCGATAAGCTGGCGACTTCCATGAGAACGTCCACCGTCTATATCGTACT
>CANQBX010000158.1 GCA_947589095.1 uncultured Lachnospiraceae bacterium | reverse complement strand
GGATATGATTCAGCGTGTGATTCTGGATAGGTATGAGACTACAGAGGCAGGCAGCGACGGTATATTCGGAAGCACAGAGTAACAAGCATCCATAGAAGAGGCAGAATGAATGAGTCGGCCGCGAGCCCGGGAGACGGCTTTCACCGGGGAAGCGGCCGGCTGGTAAAGAAACAGCGGCATCCGGGCCGTATTTTTTTAAACACGAGGTGAAACTTTATTTCAAATACACATAAAAAGGAGGGAACTAATGAAAATTCTGGCGTGTGTAAAGCAGGTGCCGGGAACGAATAAGGTAGAGATCGATCCGGTCACCGGCGTGCTTAAGCGTGACGGAGTCAGCAGTAAGCTGAATCCCTACGATCTCTACAGTCTGGAGACCGGCTTTCAGCTGGCGGAAAAGTACGGCGGCGAAGTGTACACGCTGACCATGGGGCCGAATCAGGCGAAAACGGCGATCCGGGAGACGCTGGCTATGGGCGCGGCCGGCGGCGTGGTGATCAGCGACCGGCGGTTAGCCGGAGCGGACGTGCTGGCGACAAGCTATACGCTGGCGCAGGGTGTACGGAGCGCGGGAGATTTCGATCTGATCCTCTGCGGCAAACAGACCACCGACGGAGACACGGCCCAGGTGGGGCCGGAGCTGGCGGAGCATCTGGGAATCCCCCATGTGACGAATGTGTTGGAGGTGAGGCTTGCCGGAGGAGCGGAAGAGGAAGAAGAAGCCGGAGCCGGCGCTTCCGGGGATATGCGGGGGAGCTATGGCAAGCTTCTGGTCAGGGCTCTGCGCGACGGCCTGATCGTGGAGCAGCTGGTCGCGATGCCGTGTCTCCTGTGTATGGAGGACGGCGTGAATACGCCGCGGCTGCCGTCCTACCGGCGGCAGAAGGCGATCCGGGAAGAGCAGATCGGCGTCATGACGCTTGACGATATGAAGGACAGGAACGAGAAAGCCTACGGTCTGTCCGGTTCTCCGACCCAGGTGGTCCGGATGTTTCCGCCACAGAAGAGAGAGGGGAAGGAGATATACGACGGGCCGGAAGAGGAATCGGCAGATCGTATCTTTGGACTGCTTCGCGAGCGGAAGATGATTTAGGGAGAGGGATGGTGAGAGAATGGCGGGGTTACATATTTATCAGGAGAAGCTGACACCGGAACTGGCCGCCAGGCTGGCGGCGGTCTGCCCCTTCGGGGCGCTTAAAGCGGACGGCGCCGGGCTGAGCGTGGAGGCCGGCTGCAGAATGTGCAGGCTATGCGTGAAGAAAAGCGGCGGCGTGATCGTCGAGCAGAAGGACGAACGCCCTGCGATCGATAAAAATGAGTGGCGCGGGGTCGCGGTTCTGGCCGATTATTCCCACGGCAGGCTGCATCCGGTCACGCTGGAGCTTTTAGGCAAGGCGAGGGAGCTTGTGAAAGTGACCGGGCATCCGGTATACGCGGTGCTGATGGGACATGGCACGGAGCAGGCGGCGCGAATCGTGGCGGCGGGAGGCGCGGACCGGGTGTTCGTATATGACTCGCCTGAACTTGCGGAATTCGCGGTTGAGCCTTACGCGGACGCCTTCGCGGATTTTATCCGGAAGGTGAAACCGTCCTCCGTGCTGGTAGGGGCGACGAATCTGGGACGTTCCCTGGCGCCGCGGGTAGCGGCACGGTTCCGTACGGGACTGACGGCCGACTGCACGGCGCTGGAGATGCGTGAGAACACAGATCTGGTGCAGATCCGGCCGGCCTTCGGAGGGAATGTAATGGCGCAGATCATTACGCCGAATCACAGACCACAGTTCTGCACGGTGCGGTATAAGATTTTTTCGGCGTGCGAATGCCCGCCTGAGCCGGGGGAGATCGTTCCGATGGCGATGCCCGGGGCGGAGAAGCCTTATGGGATTAAGATCCGGCGGGTGACCGCCATGCCGGCGGAAGTGGATATTTCCGAGGCGGATGTGCTGGTAGCGGTGGGCCGTGGTGTGAAGAACGAAGAGGATATGGAGCTGGCGGCGAAGCTGGCGGAGCTGCTGGGAGGACAGCTGGCCTGCAGCAGGCCCCTGGTGGAAGCCGGAATCTTCGACGCGAAGCATCAGATCGGGCTGTCTGGCCGGACCGTGAAGCCGAAACTGCTGATCACGCTGGGTATTTCGGGCGCAGTGCAGTTCGCGGCAGGGATCCAGGGCGCGGAATGCGTTGTGGCGGTGAACAGCGACCCGAACGCGCCGATCTTTGATTCGGCGCATTACAGCGTGGTAGGGGATCTGTCGAAGCTGCTGCCGAAACTGGTAGGAAAGCTTAAGGCGCGGGATGAAGCCAGAATGGACACGACGAAGCAGAACGGACAGGCGGCCCGGAAGCCGGCAGCCGCAGCGGAGGGCTTCAGTCAGGCGGCGGTCAGAGAGGAGGCGGACCATGTATCATAAGACAGATGAAAATGACATCCGCGCGCTGCGCGGTATCGCTCCCGGCCGTGTTTTCGCCGGTTCAGAGATCGGCGAGGATTACGGTCACGACGAGCTGGGAGGCATTTCAAGGATGCCGGAGGTGCTGGTCAGGGTTCTGACTACGGAAGAGGTATCAGCGGTCATGGCATATGCTTATGCCCATGACATTCCTGTGACGGTCCGCGGCGCGGGCACCGGCCTGGTGGGAGGCTGCATCGCTGCGGAAGGCGGTATTCTCATGGAAATGACGGCCATGAACCGGATCCTGGAGCTGGATGAAGATAATCTTACCCTGACGGTGCAGCCGGGCGTTCTGCTGATGGATCTGGCGGCTTATGCGGAAGAGCGTGATTATTTCTATCCGCCGGATCCGGGGGAGAAGACGGCTACCATCGGCGGCAATATCAGTACCAATGCGGGAGGAATGCGGGCAGTTAAATACGGCGTTACCCGCGACTATGTCCGCGGATTGACGGTTGTGCTGCCTGACGGCGAGGTCGTGAAGCTGGGCGGAAAGGTAGTGAAGAACAGCTCCGGGTACGCGCTTAAGGATCTGATGATCGGAAGCGAAGGAACCCTTGGCGTGATTACGGAAGCAATCCTTAAACTGCTGCCGCTGCCGGCCTTAAGCGTCAGCCTGCTGGCGCCCTTTGAGACCATGGAGGAGGCCATTGAGGCGGTTCCGGCCATCATCCGTTCCAAGGCGGTGCCGACGGCCATTGAATATCTGTCCCGGGAGACGATACTGTTTGCGGAAGAATATCTGGGCAAACAGTTTCCGGACAAATCCAGCGACGCCTACCTGCTTCTGACTGCAGACGGCAGCTCCCGTGCAGCCGTGGACGGCGAGACAGAGAGTCTGGCGGAACTGTGCTTAAGCCTGGGAGCGAAAGATGTCTATATTGTGGATACCGAGGAACGCAAAGGCAGCGTCTGGACGGCCCGCGGCGCTTTTCTGGAGGCGATCAAAGCCTCTACCACGGAGATGGACGAATGCGATGTGGTGGTTCCCCGCAGCGCGGTGACGGAATTCATCCGCTATACGAAAGAGGTAGCTGCGGAGACGGGGCTGCGTCTGCCCGGTTTTGGCCATGCCGGTGATGGGAATCTGCACATTTACCTGTGCCGTGATGAACTGAGCCGGGAAGAATTCGAACTGCGCCTCGCGAAGGCGTTTGACCTCCTCTACGGGCGCGCGGCCGAGCTGGGCGGTCTGGTGTCGGGCGAGCACGGTATCGGCTGGGCGAAGAAGGGATATCTTGCCCGCCAGAGCGGAGAACGGCTGATCCGTCTGATGGCCGGAATCAAGGCGGTGTTCGATCCGAAGAATCTGCTGAATCCCGGGAAGGTGTGCCAGTAGAAAACAAAGGAAGACAGGCAGGACGTCGCCGGCGCCCTGCGCATGGAAATAAAAATACCGGGTACGGCAGAGAAACCGTACCCGGTATTATGTTGCTTATCTTTACAGCTGCGGGCCGGCGGCTACCAGAGCCTTGCCGTGCTCGTTGGTCTCGTACTTGGCGAAATTCTTGATGAATCTCTGGGCCAGGTCCTTCGCCTTCGCGTCCCACTCGGACGGATCGGCGTAGGTGTCGCGCGGATCCAGAATGCCGGTGTCCACGCCGTTAAGCCGTGTCGGAACCTCGAAGTTGAAGTACGGAATCTTCTTCGTCGGAGCGCCCTTGATGTCGCCGTCTAAGATCGCGTCGATGATGCCGCGGGTGTCCTTGATGGAGATACGCTTGCC
>CANQBX010000157.1 GCA_947589095.1 uncultured Lachnospiraceae bacterium | reverse complement strand
TTTTTGAGAATAGGATCTTCCAAATGTAACATGAAAGATTATCCAAAGCGGGAAATTGAACTTTTCAAAATACTTGATGGAAGAACGGAAACGATTGAAACAGTTCCGGCCAAATATCAGGACCTTACGTTTCAAAAATTGTTTGGATATTACGGCTCAAAGGGGATTGTTTTAAATCAAAAAACATTTATCAAAAATTTGTGCTTGCAAACAGAGGAAGGGGAGTTTAATATTCTGGCTCAGTTATTATCGGACAACTCCCATTTCCCGCTTCGCGTGTCTATTTTTGATGGAAAAACAAAAGGCTCAAATCTTTTTTCGGTCCGTGAATTTGGAAATGATTGTTTATTATATAGCTTGGACGAGCTGCTGCGTTATGGAGATGTGCTGAATCTTATTCAAACGGACGAAACGGACAGAGTCGTTGAGAGGAAAGAGATTCCATTATTTGATAATAAGGCATTTCGGGAGGCTGTCATTAATGCCGTTTTGCATAATAAATGGGTGGAAGGAAACGAGCCGATGATTTCGGTTTTCTCCGATAGGATAGAGATCCTGTCAAGAGGAACACTCGCACCGGCGCAGACGATGGAGGGATTTTTTCTGGGAGAATCTGTTCCCGTAAATGAAAAACTGTCTGAAATTTTTCTCCAACTGCATATCAGCGAGAAGTCTGGACGGGGAGTGCCCAAGATCACAGAAATGTATGGAAAAGAGGCTTTTTCCTTTAGAGAAAATTCCATTGTTGTAACAATTCCGTTTGAAAGAGTAAATAAGGTTGGGAATAAAGTTGGGAAAAAGGTTGAAAATAAAAAGTCTTTAAATTCACGAAGGCAAAAAATTATTTTAGAAATGAGGAACAATCCGAACATTACAACTGCGGAGCTTCATGCCATACTGGGCGTGAGTGAAACGGCGGTGGAGAAGAACATATCCTTTTTAAAGGAAAGCGGATTTATTGAAAGAGTGGGGGCAAGGAAGACAGGGTATTGGAGAGTGTTGTAAAGGTGATAAGCAGTGAAATAGCAAACTATGGGGAGGGGTCTCTTTGAAAATCTCAAGGTTGATTATAAAAAATTACAGGAATTTAAAGCATATTGATATTCACTTAAGTGATACAGTTGCATTAATCGGAGAAAACAATAGTGGAAAAAGTAATTTTCTGCGTGCTGTGACGCTTCCTTTTTTAACAGATGAAGCAAGTTTTTCTGGAAAAACTTGTCTTGGACAGACATAAATGATGCTGCAAAGAAAGAATACTATCAATTTGTTTTGGATAACCAAGAGTCTATAGCGGCAGGAATAATAAGTAGCGAAGAATTTATAAAAAGAATGCCAGTTGTTACGGTTGAAGTATATTTAAAACCAGAAACAACAGAGGGCTACTTTGTTAAAGATTTAAGTTATTCTATCGAAGATGGTCAAATAGTGTATGGATTAAGATATGAGTATAAGCCCTCAAAAGTGGAAAATATTTATAGCATTGTAAAGGGTGTACTTACTTCCGAAACGTTGGATGAGAAATCTATTGCTGCTGTAAAGTTGAATTTATTGCCAACAGAATATTATTCCTATTCTGTTAGTGTTCCAAGAAAAGGCTCTGTATCGTATGATGTATTAAAGCTTTATAAATATATTGCGCTTGAAGCTGAAAGGGATGAATTCTCCCGGACAAGAGAACGGATTGGGTCGAAGTCTCTTGTAAAGCTTTTTCAAATGGGTCTGACAAATGAAGATAAATTAAAAGTCGAAAAAGAATATAATTACTTTTTTGAGCAGCTTAGATCCATTAGTAAAATGGATCAGGTGATTAATTGGCAAGATGAGTCTGATTTGGAGGAAGCAAAGGAGTTTTTTTCTCATATTAGTATAATGCCTAATATGCCTCCGATGCAGTCTATACTGACAAGTATACATCTTGGATATTCTGATGCTGAACTATCTTTACAGGGATTGGGATATCGAAATCTGATACTACTTTTGGTATTAATCAATTCACTGGCAGGAAAACAAAATGATATAGCATTAAATGTCCTTACAATTGAAGAACCAGAAGCACATCTTTGTATAAACAATATTAGGCTTATGGTGAGTTTCTTAAAGGCATTTACGGCTAAAAACCCCTCTACTCAGTTATTTTACTCAACACACAGTACAGAGTTCATAAATAAATTGGATTTAAAAAATGTAGTTGTGATGCACGAAGGACATGCCTTTTCATTGATGGATGAATTAGATGAGAACGGAAGAGATTATCTGACCAAAAATCCTAATTTGGACTTATTTAAATTGTTTTTCTCAAAGAGATGTATTTTATTTGAAGGTATTTCAGAGGAAATGCTAATTCGAGCATATATAGATTCTAGACATGAGTTAAGTGATATTGAATTACTTTCATTTCACAAAGGATTTATTGACATTGTAGAGATATGGAAAAAAGTAAATCATGGAACAGGAAACAGATTGGGAATTATACGAGATTATGATGATCAAAAAGCTGCAAAAGATAAGCATGATAAATTTGATGATGGAAAAAGTATTTGTATAAGAACAACATCGGAATATACACTTGAGCCAGAGATTGTGAAAACAGGGAACAATTATAGCATCTTAAAAAATAAGTACGGGGATACTTTTGGCTGGAAAAGCATGAGCGTTGATCAACTACAGCAAGCATGGCGAGATGCAAAGGCTGCGGATATGCTTATTATTTGTAAAGATATCGCTAGTGGTGAATTGCCTGAATTTCAGATGCCTAAGCATATACAAGAGGTACTTGATTTCCTAAAAAGTAGCTGATATGGAAAAACGATGGAGATGATGCATACATGAAAATCAGTATAGCTGGCGCTGGAGCTGGAAAAACAACAACTATAGCTGATACGATAGTCAATCTGCAATCAGAAATGGATAGCCATTTAAATATCTTTTGCATCACTTTCACAAATAATGCAGTTGCTTGCATTGAGAGAAAATTAAAGGAGCATTATGGTGAACTTCCAAATAATATCATAGTAAGTACTATACATTCTTTTTTGTATCGAGAGTTTATAAAGCCATATTATTATTTGCTGTATGGAAAGCAGTACGAGCAGATATCGACAGCAGAACTTCCGCAAAAAGACGCCTATAAAAATGCAACGATAAAAAGGTTAGAAGATAAGAATATTTTACATCAAACCGTTATTCCACAAAGAGCAAAATGGGTTTTAGTAAAAAAATCAGATGATCGTAAGAGCATAAAGGATAAAAGGGAGGTAGCCGCCATGAAGCCAATTCCATATCGACAGATTCCGACAAAGGTTCTCCGCTCAAAAAAAGTCCTGTCAATGCTGGGGAATACCCTGCCTGCGAATATGAACTGTCAATTCATGTAGTAGACTTTAATAACTCATATTATCCAAACGCCCAGCAGCTTTGCGCTGTATGGGTGTTTGTTGTAATAGCCCCCCTGCCGGGAAGAAAGGGGGTGAGGAAAAATAAGTTACTCCAAAGAATACAAGGAGCATATCGAATATACCTTTAACGCTTTTTGCAAGGTCGTTCTCCGTAATGCCGCAATCAACGCATACCGCGATTTAAGACGGAAACAGGCGCATGAAATATCCCTTGACTATCTTATGTCCGAAACGTCTTATGAGCCGTTTACTATCGATACTTATTTTGAGCAGTACGATACGCCGATGGTCTTTGTGGTAAAAGGGAAAAAGGTTATCGCAGGAAGCAAGCGGTTAGCAGACGCATTGTGCCGATTGTCAGAGCAGCGGCGTACTGTCCTGCTGATGTACTTCTTTCTCGGCTATACCGATACGCAGATCGGGCGCGAGTACGGGCATTGCAGAAGCACAGCGAATTACTGGAAGTTAGCGGCTCTGAAACAGTTGCGAAAGGAATGAAGGCAAACAGAACATGAGAAATAAGAATTTAATACCTTTTGAGGTGATTGAAAAAGCCGTTGCCGGAGAGCGCAAGCGGTTTATCCGATTGCGCTCTCAATCCAGTATGGAATGTAACGCGATAGAAGTCGATTTCCTCTTGATTTAAACGGCTCTACGGGCGTAAAGACGACAGGGTAAGGTTTTATACGTCTACCCTCAAAAATGGCGTTCTACTGCGTAACATAGCAAACGATATTTTTTGTATTGCTGCTCCTGTTCCATTCTTTTCCGTTCCGGCGGCTCTGCCGCTATACCTTGCTCCAAAGAAGAGG
>CANQBX010000156.1 GCA_947589095.1 uncultured Lachnospiraceae bacterium | reverse complement strand
ACGGCATGGCATACGTTGATTACGCATATTATCAATCTCTATATGGTGACAGCGCAATCCCCGAGGCAGACTTTAACCGTCTGTCTTGGGAAGCCTGCCGGAAGATGGACGCCGCCACAACGGGCATTGACGGAGTGCGGAAACTGGCGGTTGCGTTCCCAACAGATGAATATGCTGTTGAGTGTGTGAAGCGGTGCGCCTGTGAACTTGTAAGCGTTCTTTACCAGTTGAAACAGGCGCGGGAGAATGCCGCCAAAGCAAGCGGCTACACAGAAACCACAAACGGATTACAGGGGAAAGTGATTTCTTCCATTTCTTCGGGGAATGAAAGCATATCCTTTTCCTCTGGCACGTCCGGCAGTAGCGCAACGGTGATTGACAAGGCACTGTCTGACAAGGCGGCAGAAGCACAGTTGTATGCAGATACGATACATGAATATCTGTCAGGCGTGAGTGACGCAAACAGCGTGAATCTGCTGTTTATGGGGCGGTATCCGTACAGAATAACAAATAATTCGTAAAGGAGTAACGAATATGTTAGTTGAGATCATGAAGATAAATAAAGAAGATGTGACGGTTGTAACGAGTTTGGATATTGCCGAAACATTCGGCAAAAGACACGATAACGTGCTTAAAAATATTCGTGGATTGGAATGCAGTGATGATTTTCGACTCCTAAATTTTGAGGAGTCCACATATATCAATTCCCAGAATAAAAATCAGCCAATGTATTATATCACGCGAGATGGATTCACGCTTTTGGTCATGGGATATACCGGCGAAAAAGCTATGCGCTTTAAAGAAGCCTATATTCGGCAATTTAACGCAATGGAAAAAGCTCTCAACAGCAAGCTCCGGGAGCGTGAAAAAGGCATTGCAGTAAGACAAGCCATGACAAAAGCGTTACAGCAGTCAAACGAAAATGAGCGTATGCATGGACACGCTTATTCGACATATACCAATGTGATTTATAAAGCCGTATTTGGAAAGAACGCAAAACAGCTCCGGGAAGAGTACGGGATTGATAAGAAAGAAAATCTCCGGGACTGCTTTTCACAGGATGAATTACAGATGATTCAGTCAAAGGAAATGCTTGTCAGCGGTCTTATTGGCTGCGGTTGGGGATATGAGCAGATCAAAAATTTCATCCTGCAAAACAATCTGTTATCAATCGCTGGATAGAAAGGAGTAACACATGAGTAAATACAATTTTACTGACTGGATTAAGGCTGCAGGCGTGAGGGCAGTTAAGACTATTGCACAGACGGCGGTTGCCACTATCGGAACAGCGGCAGTCATGGGCGCGGTGGATTGGAAGATGGTTCTATCCGCTTCGGCGTTATCCGGCGTGCTGTCTTTACTGACGAGTGTTGCGGGGCTGCCGGAACTGGAAACCAAATAATAAGCGGAAAGGGGTGCGCAAAATGGATATTCTCCACAGAGATACGGTAACGCTGTTCAATCTGTACGAAAAGAGCCGCCTTGACCCTATGTGGTATGCAACGGTTCTTCACAACGTCCGTTTGGAGATGGACAAGTCGGCGATCATAGCGAAATACGGCGCAGACACCGCTGACAATGCCGTTTTGCGCATTCCCTATACTGTGCGTGATTTGGCGGATGGCGAACCGCAGGCGAAGCAGATACCCTGGCTGCAGGGCAAGGCGTTGGTTATCGAGGACAAGATTTGGTTGCCTGCAAATGAGTGGGACGATCAAGTGAATGATGATTTGCCGAACACCATCACATTTGAATCCGGGGAAAAATTTGATTTCTTCTGGTTCGGTGAATGGACGGGAGAATCCGTAATTGCGGACAACGACTACGAATCCGACGGCGGGTTTTACGACTACATGAACCGCACACAGGATTATGTGTTTGCGATAACGGCGGTAAACGGCCCGCATAAGCTGATACCACACTTCGAGCTTATGGGAAGATAGGCGGTGGCAATATGGCAAGCAGAACACAGCATTTTAAGGGTTTCTCAATCGTGCAGGGCGATATAAAGGCAAATGTAAGTCTGGCGAGGTTTGAAAAGCAGTTCGAACAGGCGCAGTTTTGGCTTGATAGTCAAGTTATGACGGACATGGTGCCATTTATGCCAATGCAATCCGGAACGTTCATTAACGTTACGCGCGGCATGAGCGCGGCGTTGGCGGGCACAGGAACGGTTATAGCTGCAGCCCCGCCTATGGGGCGGTATCTGTATGAGGGAAAAATCATGGTTGACAGCGAGACCGGGAAAGGCCCTGCAAAAATACCGTCAGGGCCGGACGAATATATTTTGCGGTTCCGAAAGGGCGCAAAGCTTGTCCCAACAGACAGGCCGCTTAAATACAGCGCCCATGCGCACCCGGACGTTAAAGACCGCTGGTTTGATGAAGCGAAAAAGATTAATCTCGAGAAGTGGGTGAATGGCGTAAAACAGCGGGCCGGAGGTGGCGCGAATGGCTGACTTTCCAAAACCGATAGGCGTTGACGCAACGGGATATGAGCTTTTAACGGAAGCCGCGCTTACGCTGCTGGCGCAATATCCCGGGCTTGACGGCAGGGAAATCCTGTTTGAGGATCTTAAAAAAAATTCGGGGCTTGCGTTTTCCGCGGGCAATGGCGCGCTGGTCATGACGGAGCGCAAAACGATAACCGGCAAGATATGGCAGACGTGCCAATACCCGTTTTTTGTGATTTACAGGACGGCGAGCACGCAGGAGCGGCAGAAATTGCGCATACAGACGTTTCTTGACAGTTTGGGGAAATGGCTGTGCGGGGAGCCTGCGGAGATCACGAAGGGGCGGTATGAAAAACTGTCTGGATACCCTGACCTGTCGCAGGGGCGGAAGATAACCAGGGTGACAAGGCTTAATTCGTACGCGCTGGAGCCGAGCGCGGACGGCGTGCAGGACTGGATACTGCCGGTCACTGTGCAATACACGAACGAAATTGAACCAATCAGAAAAGGAGTGTGAAAATTATGGGAAAATTAAACAGGGAAGCGTTGGCGCACTATCTTTCAACGGGCTTCGAAAAGAAAAAGGCAGCCGACGCGGCGCAGGTCAAGGATTGGGAGGTGATCGGTGACGACATTGAGGAAATGAGTGTTGAAATGAACCCGGACACCGAAACAATGAAGAACATCCTCGGACAGACCAAAACGACCGACAACGGATACGAGCCGAGCATGGAAGCGGATCCGTTTTATGCAGACCCCGACAAGAACCTTTATAAAACGTTGCGTGATATTGCGCTTGAACGCAAAAAAGGCGCAGACTGCAAAACGCTTATGTTGGAGGTTATCGTTGATGGATTGGAAGAGGAAAACTACCTTGCGTTTGTGCAGGAAGTTATCGTAAAGCCAAATAGCTATGGCGGCGGAACGGAGGGCGTAAATATTCCGTTTACCGTATCGGAGGACGGCGAGCGCGTCAAAGGTTACGTTACAAAAGATTCTCTTGAAAGCGGTAGCCCGACATTTACAGCGGGCAGCCCTGGACTGTAAGGAGGGCGCATAAATGACGCAGGAAGCAATGACGTTACACGTTGACACCGGATCGCAGTTATTCAACATTGACGATAAGGGCGAAATCATAGGGCAGTTTCGGTTCAATCCGGCTGACCCGAATATCGCGAGACGTTACGAGCAGGTGATTGAAAAGCTGAACGCAATCACGATTTCAGACAACGCGCCGCAGGAAGAAATGTTCGCGGTGACTGACGAAATCCAGAAACAGCTTGACTATCTGCTGAATTACAAGGTTTCCGATCAGATTTTTGCAAAAGCGAATCCCTTAACCCCGCTTGAAAGCGGAGAGTTCTACTTTGAGAACGTGGTAAACGCGATTGCGAAAATCATTGAAACGGTTACGGATAAGAGGCTTAAAAAACTTGAAAAAGTCCAGAAAGCCACAGCGAAGTATCACAAATGACGGATGCATGGGAGCTCCCCACTTACTTGTGCGTAGGCGGGGAGAATTGGAAGATTCGGACGGACTTTCGGGCAATCCTTGATATTCTCAAATATTTCAACGACCCGGAATACGAGCCGGACGAACAGTGGGAAATCTGCCTTGACATTCTCTATGAAGACTATGCCAATATGCCCTATTCTATCCGCAACGAAGCGGCAGAAAAGGCGATGGAGTTTATCGACATGGGCATAAAGGACGATGGCAGGCGCAAGCCGCGCGCAATGGACTGGCGGCAGGACGCGGCGGTGATCATACCGTCCGTAAACA
>CANQBX010000155.1 GCA_947589095.1 uncultured Lachnospiraceae bacterium | reverse complement strand
GCTGTGGCAATCACAAAGCGCACACTGGCGGGCTACACCGGCGCGGATGTCAACGCGATTTATCTGACGAAACTGCTTGACCGCATGGAGGACAAACAGCGCCTTGCACGGAAACTGACAAACCCGGAGACATGGAAGAAAGAGGGTGAGCGTTTGAAATTTGATGCTGTTGTAGGAAACCCGCCGTATCAGTTGATGGGAGGTTCCGGCGGAACGAACGATGCGCCGATTTATCAGAATTTTGTGCAGTTGGCCAAGAAAGTGAACCCGACATACGTGTCGTTCATTATGCCTTCTCGTTGGTTTACCACAGGGCGTGAAAATCTGATTGGTGAATTTCGCCGTGAAATGCTGAACGATAGAAGCATCAGCAAAATGGTTGTTTACACCGATTCCCACGATATTTTCCCGTCAGTTGAAATCAAAGGCGGTCTTTGTTACTTCTTGATGGATTCAGGATATACCGGCGATTGCAGATATGAGCTAGTAGATGATGGCGAAAGAACGATTGATATGCGGAATCTCGGCGACTTCGATATCCTTATCCGAAATGCGAGACTGGGAGAAATCGTAAAGAAGGTCATGTCAGGGATTTCAAGTGAAAGCGAAACCGTAGCGTCTATCGTTTCGTCCGACACGCCATTTGGAATACCTACAAATCCGTTTGGCAGCGCAAAAATGTCTATACCTGTGTACCGCGACGAATCTGCTGAGCATAATACACACCTTTACTATTTGGAAAACATGGAACGCTCCGTTGCGTATGTTTGTAAAACGTCTATCACAAAGAATGCGCAGGATGTTGACAAGTATAAGGTGTTCATTCCCAAAGCTGGTGGCTCCGGCAATGACCCGATGGTTTTGGGCAGACCGATTAGTGCTACAAGAAATTCAATATGTTCGCAAACCTTTTTATACGTTTCCTTTGAGAGTGAGGTAGAATCTCTGAATTTTATTTCGTATTTGCAGACGAAACTATTCCGTATTCTTGTTTCTGCCTGTAAAATCTCACAGGATGCGCCAAGCAAGACCTACCGATTCGTCCCCATACAGGATTTCTCCAAGCCTTGGACGGATGCGGAGCTGTATGCAAAGTACGGGCTGACGGATGAGGAGATTGCGTTCGTAGAGGCGACTATCAAGCCGATGGAATGATGTGTGTTTATAGCCGGATAGGCTGTTGCCATTGAAAGAAAAAGAGGTGAAATAACATGTATCCTATCAAACCAACAATAGGTGTTGAACCTACTGACCCTTACGAAAAAGCAAAGCAGGATATTCTAACAGCAATCGATTCAGTAAGAGTCCTCCCCCCTGAGCAGCAGGAAATGCTAGCAAGGGAATTATTTCAGGCTGTAGATGTGTCCGCAGCTTTGCGTCTGATGCAGTACCTTCGTTATGGCGGATAAACTTGCATAGCATAAGTGATGTTTCAGCTGATAACGATATGCAAAAAAATCAAATAAGGAGCAAATATGTCAAATATAACAAAACTATACGCTGCTTTTAAGGCTGAATATTTGGGGAACAATATTCTTGATACATATTTTTCGTTTGTTGCGAATATAATTTATGAGGAACGCTTAACGGTTATAGAAGATACTGTAGTGGCGACCAAATTAAGTGAACGGTATAAAATAGACTTTCCATTGTCGTTTATAAGGCAGGTTTTGGGGGTTGGTGTGCGGAATAATTGTTTTGTTGAAGATCACGGTAAATACAGTGTTTCCATAGAAAAGATCATACCGTTTTGCTTCAGCGAAACAGATTTCGACTCCATGTGGAAACGATTGATTTGCGAATTTTCTTCATACTGTCATAAAAAGGATATTGAAATTTCGTCTCTTGACATAAGTGAGACTGTGATAGGTATACTTGATAATACTGATGAAAAAATACTTGCTGGAGAAAAAATAGAGGATTGTAATGGTATTTCGCCTATTGAATTTGCATGGTATAGTTTTACTAAAGAACAGGGAGAGAAGCTAACAGACCTATATTCTTTTATCGCTGCTCTTTCAGCAAGTAATATTACTAAGCAGGCTTTATTTTTCGTGGGGGAGAAAGACGCAGATTATTCGGGCTTAAATGTTTATTTGGATTCTCCTATTATTTTTGCTTTACTTGGCATGGATGAGGCTTCCAGAACAGAATCGTACAAAACCTTGGTTGCGGATATGCTGAAAGCCAACTGTAGTGTTCATGTATTAGACCATAATTTTCAAGAAATAGACGGTATTATTGCAAGAGCGGCTACTTGGGCAACAAGCACTCAATATGATTTAAAAATAGCCAATAATGCAGCACGTTTTTTTCACGATTCGCAGATGAATGAAACAGAAATCTCCGAATTTTGCAGCAATATTGAAACAAGGCTAAATGAATTGGGAATAACGGTAAAAGAAACCAGCTATGATGTTTTTCAGGATAAGTTTCAAGAGGATGAAACTTTTCTGTTTGATATGATTAAGACTCGTTATACCGAACGAGGCTACGAACTTTCACCAGAAAAGGAAAAAACGATTCAGATAGACGTACGATCTATTATCATGATTTATAGAGAACGGCAGGGGCAAGTGGCGACAAGGTTGCAAGATGCTAAGCATTTAATGCTGACTTCCAATAATGCCATTGCTAATGTCAGCAAAAAATATGAAAGTAATCGGAGTTTACAGGCTGGGCACATTCCTGCTTGTATATCCGCTGATTTATTTGGGGCAGTTCTTTGGCTAAATAGTCCAGTAAAAATGTTAGAGTACCAAAAGCAAAAACTGCTTGCTGACTGTTATGCTTTCTTGAAACCCGATAAGTTTTTGCTTGATAAGTATATAAAATCATTGGAAGAGGCAAAGGCTGCCGATGAAATAGATGAGAAGAAGTTTTTATTTTTACGTACACACAAAGTTGTACTTGATTCTTTGATGGACGTTACCAAAGGTGATTATGCTCGTTTTAATTCCAAAACGTATCTTGAAGTGTATGAGGATATACAAGAAAAATCATTAAAACAGTATAGGGAAGAAGTAGCGTCTCATGAACGGACCCGTGAAAAACTTAAAAAAGTTGAAGAAGATGCAGCTAATGAAAGAAATAAACAGGAACACAAAATCAATGAACTGAATAATCTTATCACACATATGGAAAAACAGGAACTAGAACGTCAAGAAAAGGAATTTGAAAAGAAAGCTACTCATTTAGGATGGTTTTTTACTTTGGTGCTTGCAGGAATTCCGTATCTTCTTTTGATAGTTACAATTGAATTATTGAAGACACAATTCGTAGGTGTGACTTGGCGTTCAGTTCTTGGAATAGCTTGTACTGTAATTGCAACCGTCATTGCGGGAACGTTTTTCGCCATTGGAAAGAAAAAATGTTTTAGTATGGCCAGATGCATTCTAAGAAAGAAGAGAAAATAGATTTCTCATTTTATTTAGCGTTCGGTTTCCGAACATGTAGCCAGTCCCGGCAGGGGCTGTTCAAAGGGTTTGGGACGCTGTCCCAACAAGCAGAATATAGCCAACATATATATGTTGGCACTGCTTGCGAAATAGAGCTACGAAAATTTTGAACAATTTTTCCTGTCTTTTGCAAGCAAGGTATTTGAATATAAAACCTCGAAAGCACGGTCACCGGCGATGCCTGGAGCCGTGCTTTCCGCTTGTCGGGAGTAACCGAATTCTCCATGAACAGACCGCTCCACTGGTCTGGCTGTGCGGCATTCTGCCGCTTTCGGGCTTCTTCTCGGTAATGAAAAATAAAGTTATTGTGCTCGAAACTTGTGAAAACCGCTTTTTCGATGCCTACCCCCTGAGAGGCTTTTTCATGTGAACCAGTGCTGCTGTCTTGAAAAATAGAAATTTCGCATTTGAGGGGGTGCAAAAAACGTGTTCCCGATGCCTATCCCCTGAGAGGATATTTTTCCCCAACTCATGTTGGAAATTTTGCCAAAACACAATGGCGCAGATTGTGCAAAACAGAGAAATTGAAAAAGTTTTCTCCTGATGGCTACGAAAACCGCTCTCCCGACGCCTACCCCCTGAGGGGATTTTCTCTCCCCCAACTGCACCGTTTCCCAAAACAATACATATTCCCCACAGCTACATGCCAAATCGACGGCTTGCCCGGACAGAAAGGAGGTCAGCCGGGCCGAATAGCCGCCCCACTCATTGTTTCCGGCAGCGTTATGGTGTTCGCCGTCCGGATGCTGTGAAAGGAATTGTGAATGACGGAAGAAAAGAAACGGATACAAATGATACCGGAACTGAAAGCAGTCCCGGCAGAGGAACTGCTGGACACGACCTACGCCCCGTCCGGCACATTGATCGACGGTCTGATGGGTCAGGGCATCTACATCCTCGCGGGCGCCCCCAAAGTGGGCAAGTCGTGGATGGTGCTCTGGCTGGCGGATAAAGTCAGCAGGGGCGAGGCGGTCTGGGGATTGAAAACGGAAAAACG
>CANQBX010000154.1 GCA_947589095.1 uncultured Lachnospiraceae bacterium | reverse complement strand
TCCACCAGGTCGTTCTTCTCCAGCTTCATGCCGCGCACGCCGCGGGAATTCTTCTTCATCTCCGTGATCTCCTCCACGGCGAAGCGCAGGAAATATCCGTTCACGGTCTGCAGCACCGCGTCGCCGTCCGACGCCGGACGCACCGCCGCCAGCTTGTCGCCGTCGGTCAGCTTCGTGGACGCCACGGTCCGGTTGTTGGTGATAAATTCTTCCATAGGCACCTGCTTGACAAGTCCCTGCTCCGTGGCGAAGATCAGCTTCTTCCCCATCAGTTCCTCCAGGCTGCCCAGATACAGGATCCGCTCCTTCCGGCCGTCGTATTTGCTGATATTCTCGATCGGCGTGCCCTTGTCGCGCAGCTTCCCGAACGGAATGTCCGCCACCTTTAACTGGTGCATGAAGCCGCTGTCCGTGAAAATGCACAGCTTATCCGAGTTCATACATACGGCCACATAGGCGTTCTCCCCGTCCGCCGTCTCTTTATTCCGGTCATACATCCCCCGGTCCAGAAGCTTGCAGTAGCCGAAGCGGTCCATGACAAAGACCACCTCCTGAACCTCCATGGGCGCTTCCTCATAGACGGCCTCCTTGCTGTCCTCGATGTCCGTCATGCGGATCATCGCAAACTCCTCCTGGATCGCCGCCAGGTCGTCTAAGATCACTCGGTCCATGGCGTCCTTGCTGCCCAGGATCTTCTCATACTCCTTGATCTTCGCCAGCGTCTCCTCGTACTCCTTCTTAAGCGCCAGGATCTCCAGACCGATCAGCTTGTAGAGACGCATCTCCAGGATCGCCGTCGCCTGCCTGTCTGTGAAATGAAGCTGCTTCGCGTCTTCCTCGAATCCCGGCGTGCGAAACTTGATCTTACTGGTGTCGCCAGTGGTCAGACACGCTTTGGCGTCCTTCAGATTCCGCGCGCCGCGCAGCACCGCGATGATCAGGTCGATGGCGTCGCAGGCGGCGATCAGGCCCTCCTGAACCTCCTTGCGGCCCAGCTCCTTCTCCAGAAGAACCTGGTATTTGCGGGTATTATTTTTGTACTGGAAATCCAGATAATTTTTCAGGATCCCCCGCAGGTTCAGCGTCTCCGGCCGGCCATCCACGATGGCCAGCATGTTGACGCCGAAGGTGTCTTCCAGCTTGGTCTTCTTGTAGAGAATGTTCTTGATCTTCTCCACATCCGCGTCCTTCCTAAGTTCCAGGACGATGCGGATGCCTTCCTTGTTGGACTGGTTGGAGATGTCGGTCACGTCCGGAAGCTTCTTTGATTCCACCAGATCCGCCACATCCATCAGGAATTTATTGATGCCGGAGCCGATCATCGTGTAGGGGATCTCCCGGATGATCAGCTTATCCTTGTCGCTTTTTCTGCGGCCCAGTTCTACTTCCAGACGCCCGCGCAGCTTGATCTTGCCCACGCCGGTCTCATAGATCTCCTGAAGCTCCTTTTTATTGGAAATGATGCCGCCCGTCGGAAAATCAGGTCCCGGAAGATACCGCATCAGCTCCTCGGTCGTAATCTCCGGGTTCGCGATATATGCCCGCACCGCGTCGATGACCTCGCCCAGATTGTGGGGCGGAATGCTGGTGCTCATGCCAACCGCGATGCCCTCCGCACCGTTGATCAGAAGATTCGGCACCCGGACCGGAAGCACCTCCGGCTCCTTCTCCGTCTCGTCATAGTTGGGCACGAAATCCACGGTCTTGTCCAGATCCTTTAAATAGACCTCCTCCGTGAATTTCTCAAGCCTCGCCTCGGTGTAACGCATGGCGGCGGCCCCGTCGCCCTCGATGGAGCCAAAATTGCCGTGGCCGTCCACCAGCGCCATTCCCTTCTTGAACGCCTGGGACATGACCACCAAAGTATCGTAGATGGAGCTGTCGCCGTGGGGATGGTATTTACCCATGGTATCGCCCACGATACGGGCCGACTTGCGGTGGGGCTTGTCGTGACCCAGATGCAGCTCGCTCATGTCGTAAAGGACGCGGCGCTGCACCGGCTTTAAGCCGTCCCTGGCGTCAGGGATGGCGCGGGCCGTGATGACGCTCATGGAGTAATCCACGAAGCTGCGCTGCATTTCCTCGGAATATTCTGTCGTTAAGATCTTCTCTGCCATTTACCGCTCTATCCTCTCCTGCCGGCCGTGGCCGGTTCATTCTGCCTCTACTTTCTGTCATCCAATTCTACGCGTCGATCTCCGCCTCATTGGCATGATCGTAAATAAACTGCCTTCTGGGCGGCACGTCGCTGCCCATCAGAAGCTCCGTGATCTCCGACGCCAGCCTGGCGTCCTCGATCTCCACCCGCTTAAGCACCCGGTTCTCCGGATCCAGCGTGGTCTCCCACAGCTGCTCCGCGTCCATTTCCCCAAGGCCCTTATAGCGCTGCAGGGTGAACTCTCCGGTGTGGGTCTTCCGGTACCGCTCCAGCTCGTGCTCGTCGTAGAGATACTGCTCGTCGCCTTTCTTCGGGATCACCTTGAAGAGCGGCGGCATCGCGATGTAGACGTGGCCGTTGTAGATCAGCTCCGGCATGAACCGGTACAAAAATGTAAGCAGAAGCGTATCGATATGGCTGCCGTCCACATCCGCATCCGTCATCAGGATGATCTTGTGGTAGCGCAGCTTGCTGATATCAAAATCATTGCCGTAGCCCTCGGAGAAGCCGCAACCGAAGGCGTTGATCATGGTCTTGATCTCCGCGTTGGCCAGCACCTTGTCGATGGACGCCTTCTCCACATTCAGGATCTTGCCGCGGATCGGCAGGATCGCCTGGTACATCCGGTTGCGGGCCGTCTTGGCGGAGCCGCCGGCGGAATCTCCCTCGACGATGAAGATCTCGCATTTCTCCGCGTCCCGGCTCTCGCAGTTGGCAAGCTTGCCGTTGCTGTCGAAGGAGAATTTGGACTTGGTCAGAAGATTCGTCTTCGCCTTCTCCTCCGCCCGCCGGATCTTGGCCGACTTCTCCGCGCAGCCGATGATGCCCTTCAGCGTCTCCAAATTCCGGTCGAAATACATGGAAAGCTCGTCGCCACTGATCGTAAAGACCGCCTTCGTCGCGTCGGCGCTGGCCATCTTCGTCTTCGTCTGGCCCTCGAACATCGGGTCCGGATGCTTGATCGCCACCACCGCGGTCATGCCGTTGCGTGTGTCCGCGCCGGTGAAATTGGCGTCCTTCTCCTTTAGGATCCCCAGTTCGCGGGCGTAGCTGTTGATCAGCATCGTGAACTTGGTCTTAAAACCAACCAGATGGGTACCGCCCTCCTGGGTGAAAATGTTATTGCAGAAGCCCAGGATATTCTCCTCGAAGGTATCGACGAACTGGAACGCCACCTCCACTTCAATATTATCTACTGTACCTTTATAGTAAACCGGATCATGGATCGGCGTCTTGCCCATGTTCAGTTCCTTCACATAGGCCACGATCCCCTCCGGCTCGGAATAGACCACCGTCTCCTCCTCGCCGGCCCGTTTATTCTCATAGGTGATCGTCAGTCCCGGATTCAGGTACGCGGTCTCATGGATGCGGCTTTTCAGCCAGTCGGCTTTGAAGCGGGTCTTCTCGAAGATCTCCGGATCCGGCAGGAAATTGATCTCCGTCCCGGTCTCCTTCGTCCTGCCAAGCACCGGCAGGAGCCCGTTCTCCAGCTTCTCCGTGGGCTTGCCCCGCTTGTACGCGTCGTGGTGGATGAATCCCCCCTGGTAGACCTTCACGTCCATCCGCTCCGACAGTGCGTTGACCACCGAAGAGCCCACGCCGTGCAGGCCGCCGCTGGTCTTATACGCCTGATTATCAAATTTGCCGCCGGCGTGCAGCGTGGTCAGAACCACCCGGACCGCCGACACTCCCTTCTTATGCATCTGCACCGGGATCCCGCGGCCGTTGTCCCGCACCGTACAGGAGCCGTCCGCCTCCAGCGTCACCCTAATCTGCGTACAGACACCGGCCAGATGCTCGTCCACCGCGTTATCCAGCACTTCATAGATCAGATGGTTCAGGCCCTTCGCTCCCACGCCGCCGATATACATACCCGGTCTTTTGCGGACAGCCTCCAGCCCTTCCAGTACCGTGATACTGTCCGCATTATACTGCGCCTTAGCCATAAAAATGCAATTCCTCCATATCTTGTTAGTCTCAGACTATTATACACACAAATTGTGGGATTTGGCAAGCGAAACCATGCGTTTTCCTGTTTCGGAGAACGGCATCAGCGCTGCAATCATTCTGTCATTATGAGGAAATGTTGCTTAATGAACGCCACAGATTATCTGGTTTAACAGAAACTCTCCGCCTTAAGAACGATTTGATTCTACAGAAAAACTTTTCTTTATAAGTACCTTATGTATTTATTCCAATTTCATTGACTTTGCTGCAATATACCGCTAAAATTGATAGTATAAACTATATTTTCTGACAAAGCATGTCAGAACCAGAACAGAAAGGAGCGAATCATATGAAAGATCCAAACTGCGGCTACTGCGTAGGGGGCGCGCCTCTGGCGGCCTTCGGTATCAAGATCTGCGACCTCACCGTTTCCCAGCT
>CANQBX010000153.1 GCA_947589095.1 uncultured Lachnospiraceae bacterium | reverse complement strand
TTTTGGCATACGCAGGGCAGCGGTAAAAGTTATTCTATGGTTATGCTTGCCAGAAAGATCAAACATAAGTGTACTGGCAATTTTACCTTCCTTATCGTCACTGACCGTGAAGAGCTGGATACACAGATTTATAAGAATTTCCTGCATACCGAGTTTATTACCGAGAAAGACAAAGTACAACCTGCAAACAGTAAGCAGTTGCGCGAGGAACTGAAAACCAACAAACCAATCCTGTTCACACTGATTCATAAGTTCAAATATGACAAGGGCAAGAAATATCCTATTTTGTCTGAGCGTGATGACATCATCGTTATCGTCGATGAAGCACATCGTACACAGTATAAGGACTTGGCTGAAAATATGCGTACGGGTTTGCCAAATGCACAGTTCCTGGCATTTACAGGCACACCGCTGCTTGGTGCAAAACGACTGACCAATGCGTGGTTCGGCGATTATGTCAGTGAATACAATTTTGCAGAATCCATCAAAGATAATGCTACTGTACCTCTGTATTATGTGAAGCGTGTGCCAGAGGTGGAGTTGCAGAACGATTTTCTTGATTCTGATTTTGCTGAAATCCTGGAAGAAGAAAACCTGACTGATGCAGAGCAGCGCCGCTTGGAAAATCACTATGCGAAGGAATTGGAAGTTATCAAGCGTGACGATCGCTTGGACGCAATCGCGCAGCATATAGTTTATCACTTTCCACGCCGTGGTTTCCGTGGTAAAGGTATGGTAATTTCAGTAGATAAATTTACTGCAGTAAAAATGTATGATAAGGTTAATTACTACTGGAAAGAAGAAATCAAAAAATTGAATGCGCAGATTTCAAAGACTTCTGATGTGAAGGAAAAACTGTGCTTGAAAGACATCGTGGATTATATGCGAAAAGTTGAAATGGCAGTTGTCATCAGTGAAGATACAGATGAGGAAACCAAGTTTGCAAAAGAGGGATTGTCCATCAAGCCACACCGTGACCGAATGAATCAAATAGATGAAAACGGTTTTGACATTGAAGATAATTTTAAGAATCCGAATCATCCGCTGCAGTTGGTATTCGTATGCGCCATGTGGCTTACCGGATTTGATGCGCCGTCCGTTTCTACGCTATATCTGGACAAACCGATGAAAGGCCATACCCTGATGCAGACTATTGCCCGTGCTAACCGTGTATATAACGGCAAAGAATGTGGTTTAATCATCGACTATTTGGATGTGTTCAAGTATTTGAAACGTGCCCTGGCTGATTATGCATCTGATGATGGCGGTTTAATGCCGGTGAAAGATGTAGAGAAACTGCTGGGACAGTTGCGTGAAGCGATTGATATGACCAAGGCGTTCTGCATGAGCCATGACGTAGATCTAAGTAAGATTGTTGAAGATGGTGATACATTTAAGAACTTATCGTTGTTTGAGGACTATGCAAATACAATTGTTGGTAATGACGATGTGAAGAATGAATTTGCTGTAATGGCTAATACCGTCGGCGGGCTGTATGAATCACTGCGACCGGATATTTTCAAGATGGATTTTGAGCCTGCGTACAAAGATGCGATTCTTTATCTAAAGGGCATTATTGATGGAAAAATTCGTCCAGAGAAGATTGAAGCGGCACAAGCTAGAATCAACGAACTTCTGGATCAGAGTGTTATCACTGCTCCTGATGCAAGGAAATACACTATTACGGAGGCAGGTAAAGAACTGGATCTGTCTAAGCTGGATATTGATGAGCTCAGAGCACAATTCAAAAAGCTGAAGAACAAAAACCTAGAAATTGTGAACCTCCGCAAACATATTGAAGAGAAGCTTCAAAAGATGCTTCGACGCAATACTACCCGCACAAAGTTTGCCGAGCGTTTCCGAAACATCATTGATGAGTACAATGCTGGCGGCTCTCAAAACGATGATTTTTATGAGAAGCTTCTGAGGTTGATGGAAGAACTTCGTGCAGAAGAAGAACGTCATATTAAGGAAGAATTGACGGAAGCAGAATTGGAATTGTTTGATCTTCTTAGAAAAGAACATCTTACTGCTGATGAAGAAAAGCGTGTAAAGCTGGCAGCTAAAGAACTGTACAATACGCTTGCGAAAAAACGCAATGAACTTTTCATTGTTGGATGGCAAAATGATCCGCAACCTAAGGAACGAGTGAAGAGAGAGATTGTCTATATCTTGAATGAGTTCTTACCGGAAAGTTATGACAGAGAAATTTTCTCAAGAAAGAGTTCACTTGTGTTTGATCATATCGTTGATCAAGCGATGACTGGATACGATTGGGTTGCATGAAGCCTGCCATGATACACCTGTGCCGATCGAGGTGCCGCTGACAATTGAAATAGGCCCCTTCATCATTATCTCCAGACACGATCCCTAAAATATGAAACAGCTTCTGGAGCAGACGAAGAATAAGGCAACCAATATCTATACCCACGTTGAGATGTTGTCTGTCCATGCCTATTCTGAACTCAAAAATATAGCCATCTTAAGGACAACTTTGGTACGGCGCAGCAAAACCGGCAGAGAGAATTTGCAAGTCTCCCTGCACCAGTTCTTTTTACAACAAACTGTCTGATACCGTTTAAAGCTAGCTATGCGGAGCGGGTGTTTACCACGGAAGTCGTATCTTACCCGGAAATCGTACATATAGGTGAACCGCACATCTTTTTGGAGTAGACCGTCACAAAAGCTACCTGAATTGGTGCAGTTATTGAAATTTCTTTAAGAAGGCTGAATCAGGTGAAGAGATGTATTGGAAGCCATTTCAAAAATAAGTTGTAACTGCTTGTATTGATTGTTATAATACACGAAATGAGAAAAAGCTGACAGATATTGGGGAGAACAATGAGAATCGCTACATGGAACGTAGAACGGCTGGTACATAAAGGGGCACTTCACGAGATACTGTCTGCCTGCAGGCAGATTAATGCAGATATTCTGGTACTTACGGAAACAGATGAGAGGATAAATCCAGGTTATCGTTATTGTTTTCAGACTCCCAAACTGACAGAGATCGATCCGGAATGTTACAGGCAGACGGAAAACCGTGTATCCGTCTTCACGAACTATGAATGCTGCGGGAACTATCAGACCTACGACAGGTATACGGCTTTATGTGTTGAGTTGAAGACAGAGTTTGGCGATCTCCTTGTTTACGGATCGATCATGGGAGTCCATGGGAACCGGCGAGATTCTTTTAAGGAAGACGTTCAAAGGCAAACAGAAGATTTCGCGCGTCTGGCATCAACGGGCAGACCCGTCTGCATAGCCGGCGATTATAATACCAGTTTCTCAGACAATTATTATTTCACAAATTATGGGAGAGACACGCTCAGACAGATATTTTCTGAGAATCGCATACGGCTTCTTACGGAAACGGTTCCAGAGTGTGTTGATCATATCGCTGTCTCGGAGAGTTTTATTAAGGGAATGGATATGCAGATAGAAGAGTGGAATATAGATAAGGGTCTGTCTGATCATAAGGGTATCGTCGTGACATTAGCGTAGTATTGTTTCAAACAGTCAGAGGCTGCTGCAAACACCGGTTAAAATGTAATCCGGCGTTGCAGCAGCCTCTTTGCAATATAGCTTATCTTTCTGTCTTATTATTCCGTCGCCATCTTCTTAACCGTCGCCAAAGCCTTCGCCACCGGCGGGAGCGAGATCACGATCACGGTAATGATACCTTCTGCCAGAATGTAGGAGTAATTGTAAATGATCGGATACAGGGCGGAAAGGGACTGCGGGAAATTCTCCGGCATGTAGTCCATCCAGTACAGGTAGCCGCCCAGGGTGTGGAACGCGCCGCGGACCAGGATGCCCAGGATGTAGCCCTTCACCAGGCCGTTCTTGGACTTCATGAACGCGCCGGCCAGGCCGAGGCCCGCGAAGGCCAGTACGTAGTCGCAGCAGACCTGGAACAGGGACAGCACGTACGGCTCCTGAAGGAACTGCAGGATTCCGTAGGCAAGGCCCGTCATGATGCCGGTTCCGATGCCGTACCAGTAGCCGATCAGGCAGATGAAGAGCATCGAGAACAGCGTCACCGACCCGCCGTAGGGCAGGGAGAAGACCTTGATGAAGGATGTGACGAAGGACAGCGCCATGGCGGCCGCGCAGAAGGCCAGCTGCTTCGCGCTCATCTTTTTCTCAGGAGCGGATTTCTCGTGAAGAAATCCTGCGGCGATGACGAGAAGCACCGCGCAGATGCCGCACAGGGCGTAGCCGAGGGTCGTAAGACCGCCGTCGGGTGTAACAATAGACATAAAAATACCTCCTTTGCATGCACAGGAGGGGACTACGGATGGAGTATGTTCTGCTTCCTTCCGCCGGCATTATCCGGTTCAAGTAATGAGGGTCCGGCTCGCGCCGCTCTCAGCCTTGTTGGCTCCCCTAGCATGTCTGATATGTTTGATTTGAAACGCGGCAGTGGGCCGCATTCCTGTTTCTATACAAGCAAGACACCGGTGACGCCTTGCCTGTATCACGAAAGGAAGTATAGCGCGGAGAGAAGGAAATGTCAAGCGCGAATTTCACGGATATATGAAACTGTTTGGATAACAAAATGAAAGCTGCGGAAAAAAGGATACATATGATTCTTATTTCAGGGCAATCTATTCTGT
>CANQBX010000152.1 GCA_947589095.1 uncultured Lachnospiraceae bacterium | reverse complement strand
TTCAACACAATGTTATATTCTGTTGAACTCACCCGTCATTTTGCAGTGCATTCACCAAACGCAGATTCGGCAGCCGGCAGCTGACCCGGACTGCTTCCTTGTTTTGTTTGTAAACACCGAAAGACCCCATGGAATCACCACGGGGTCTTATTTGCAGACCATTGAGATATCACTGCCGATAATAGGAAGCATGACAGCGTTTCAGCGTATCCGGCCGGATATCCATGGAAAACATGTTTATGCATAGCTATGAATGCCCGGAATAAACGTGTTCACGCCGATATAGGTGAACAGTACGCAGACAAATCCGATCACCGCGAACCACGCGGCGCGGCGGCCCCTCCATCCTTTGTTCAGACGCAGATGCAGATAGATGGCGTAAATGATCCAGGTGATCAGAGACCAGGTTTCCTTCGGATCCCAGGACCAGTAACTGCCCCAGGCCCGCTCGGCCCAGATGGCGCCGGTAATGATGACGAAAGTCAGAAAGAGAAATCCCAGCGACACGGCCCGGTAGCTGATGATATCCAGGCGGTCGTAATCAGGGATATTCTTCTTCCAGAAATCGTGATTCTCCCGGCCCTGCTTTAAAAGGAACATAAGCGACACCGCGAAAGATACGCCGAATGCGCCGTAGGAAATGATCGCGGTAGACACATGGATGCCCAGCCAGTTGCTTCTGAGAGCCGGCATCAGCTCCCTCACTTCCCGGCTCTGCATGGCGGCGTAGCCGATCAGCAGAAAGATCACCGGCGTTACAAAGGTTCCCAGCGCCCGGAAATGGTATTTTCTCACAAACACCAGGAAACAAAGGCAGATGCCCCAGGCAAAGCTGGTCGCAAATTCGTACTGATTGGTCAGCGGAAGCCTCCCCGCGCCGACGCCGCGGACGACAAGCGCCGCCGTATGCAGCACGAATGCCGCGGTAATGACCCATCCGGCGATCTGCGCCGCCCTGTCATTCTTCATGGCGAAAAAGACAAAATACAGCACCATGGACGCAAGATAAAGAACCATGACTGCCGTAAACAGTGTATTTTCGATCGCAAGAAACTGGCTGCTGTCCATTGTTTATCCTCCTTCTCGGTTCCGGTCTTTCGGAATGATCGTTCCGATGCTATCTGATTCATTCGTCTATTCTGTCTGTTCATTTCCGGCCTCTGCCGGGGATCCCGCTGGGGCTTTACCGCCGTATTTCGCCAGTTCCTCCAGGAAATACGCCCCTTCCTTCCGGCTCCTGCCGGCGAGTGCCCAGAGCCCGTCGCTTCTCTGCACAGCCCAGACTTCCTCCGGCGGCAGATAGAAGGCCAGCACCAGGGACAGCATGACCAGCAATCCGCCTGCGGCAGCCACAGGTGTAAACGGATCGCGCTTGATCTGGATCAAGGTATACTGCTGCGGATCCGTGAACCGGATGCCGTAGTCCTCCACCGTGATGATCTCGTCCTCTGTCAGCACATTCATTCCCAGAATCCGGTCATTGTAATAAAGCGTATAAAGATAACCGGGATTATTCAGCGCGGACGACGCCGTCGCAGGCATACCGTCGGCGCCGCGGACGTAATCCGGATAGAACGCGTTCAGCACTACCGCCAGCCCTTCCATATCCTCAACCAGGGCATACTCACCGGCGCAGATCACGCCTTCCTGCAGAAGCTCGCTGCCTTTGTAGATCTGCACGTTGGCGGCCCAGCCGGTGGAATTCTGGTAGAATTTCATGCCGCGGATGGTGAGGGGGTGATTGACGCTGACCGTCCCGACGGTTTCGGCGGTTTCGGAGGTTGCGAAGGTTCCGGCGGCTCCTGCAGCTCCGGCGGTTTCGGAGGCTTCGGCGGCCCCGGTAATTCCGGTTTCAGCGGTTTCTGTTCCAGAAGCTCCGGCCGCAGCCGAATTCTCCCCGGCACGCGTCACGGTCATGTCCGTCTCGTACTGCTCAACGGTATCATCTTCCCGCAGCTTCACCCGGAAATCGTCGATCCGCAGTTCATAGCCGGTATCGCCGATCGGTTTCGTCTGGCCCGGAACGCCATAGACCGAATACTGAACCTGAAACATCTGCCCCAGCCCGAAACCCGCGATGATCACCAGCATTCCCAGATGGCATAGCCACGCGCCCCAGACGCCGATGCGGTGACGTACCGCATAGCGGGCAGGAACGGACTCCGGTCCGGCAGCTTCCGTCTGCGTCGGACGCGTCACCGCCATAACCCCGCGCGTCACATTCCGAAATCCCAGCCGCTTAAATATCTCCTCCGGCTCTTCCGCCGTCACAGCCGCGGGAACCCCGTCCCATTCAGCGATGCGCTTCGTCGCGGTGAAGCCTTCCTTCATCCGCTTTCTCAGTGCCGGGAACCGCAGTACATTACAGGCCAGAAGATTGGCGCACAAAAAAATCGTCAGCCCCACGAACCACCAGCAGTGAAACACATCATCCAGATGAAACAGCAGGATGGCTCCCGCCAGAGACTCCGCGTAATTTGCCGTATAGTAAGCCGCCGTCTGCCCCTGAGGGAGCAGGCTGCCTGCGGTGCAGGCCGCGGCCAGTACCACCAGCAGAATGACCGCGCATTTCATCGAGCACAGGAACCGGCCTGCTTTCTTCCATCGATCCATCGTAATCTCCTCTGACGCACATACGCGTCCTCCGCCGTACAGCGTCTCACCGCTCCGACCGATATAACAAGGGCCGGCAGTCTCGCCCCGGCCCTCTCATTCCCACGCAAGCAGAGCTAGCTCCAGCGACGCTCTGTTTGTATTTCCATGCAAGCAGGGCGCCAGTGACGCCCTCTTTGTATTTTCCCATCAAAAGCCCAAAAGCCCCATGGCTTTCGCCGTCAGCTCCTCGCACTTATCCAGGCATCTCCTGGCCAGCGCCGAGTTGTGGGCGCCTTCACTGTTCTCCACATAGCAGAAATCCCAGTACCACTGGGCGCTGCGGTACAGCGACCGGATCTCGTTGAGCTGATCCTCGCTCATCGCACCGGCTGCCACCTGCGCCGCCAGGGCCTCCTTCAGTTCCACCAGCTTCTGTCCCAGTTCCGTCTCACGGCCTGTGATCTCTGTCTGAATCTCCTTTACTTTCGCCGTCATGTCCGTCTCGCCGTGACACTGCACGCAGGTATCCAGAATCGCCTGATTCTCCAGCGGACTCTCCCACTTGTGGCTGGTGTAGGTCGTTCTCCTCTCTGTCACCACCGCCATATGGCAGTCGGCGCAGCTCATACCAAAGCCGGCATGGGCGCTTCCGGCTCCGAGATACGTCTCAAACTCCGGATGCTGCGCCTTCAGCATCCCGGTACCCGTGCTCTCCTGCGTCCAGTCGGAAAAGCCCATCGCATCATAATACGCCAGGATCGCTTCCGGATCCATGGCCGCCACACTGGTGTAGGGCATCATGGTCTCCTTCGTATCCGGTGCGAAATAATACTCAATATGGCACTGTCCGCAGGACAATGTGGCCGGATCGATGGAATCCATCTCGCTGCCCAGCGCATTCTTCACATACGAATGAGTCACTACAAGCTGACCGCCGTTTCCGGCCTGGTTCTCATGGCAGTTATAGCAGCTGATCCCCTCCGCCATCTGCGCGTGCGTTTCATTGAAATCATACATATATGCTTCCACGCCCATGTCATTGACCAGCTTGGTGTAGTCCGGCGTCTTGCAGGTCAGACAGTTGGCAAGGGGATGGGGACGTTCTGTCTCCGCCACGTCTTCCAGCGTATAGGTATGGGAAACCGCGCTCGTATAATCCTTCGCGAATCCAAAACCTTCGTAAAGGGAAACAATATGCGGATTCTCCTCCGTGTAGGCGACCCGGTAATTATTATCGGCATTCGCCCGAAACGACGCCACGATCTCCGGATAAACGCTCTCCCACTCATCGGCGGAGACAACGCCGTTAGCCCGCGCGGGTATGGGAGCATCCACCTGCTTATACACGATCACGCCCGCGGGAGCCGGGATAACGGCAGCGAGCGCCTTCTGAAGCGGGCCGGATACCGCGACCACTGCAACTGCGGCCACAGCCATAACCCCAAGTCCTATGAAATTCTTCCTGTTCGAGTCTGTCTTTCGCATAACATACCCCTCCGAAGGTACATTTTCCTACGATCATTCTACACGACATCCGGGGGAAAGTCAATGTATACATGATTCATTGCTGCTGTTGCAGGGCAGAATTACAATACATCCATCAAATCATAAAACGTCACGGAACGCATCTATCTCGGTTAGTAATAACGGCTGAATCCGACAACGTTTCGTGACGTTTTGAAATGTTATGTTTAGCTAAAATGGTTTAAAAACAATTACTTGTTGTAATTCACGATCTTCCCGAAGTCCGGCTTGAGGGACGCGCCGCCTACCAGACCGCCGTCGATGTCGGGCTGGGCGAACAGCTCCGGAGCGCTGGACGCGGATACGGAACCGCCGTACTGGATGCGGATCGCCGCCGCGGTGGCTTCATCGTACAGCTCGCCGATGCAGGCGCGGATCGCCGCGCAGACCTCCTGAGCCTGCTCGGTGGTGGCTACCTTGCCAGTGCCGATGGCCCAGATGGGCTCATAGGCGATGACAGCCGTCTTCGCCTGATCCGCGGTCACGCCCAGGAAGGCGATCTTGATCTGCTGACGGATCCAGTCGATGGTGATGCCCTGCTCGCGCTGCTTTAAGGACTCGCCGCAGCAGATGATCGG
>CANQBX010000151.1 GCA_947589095.1 uncultured Lachnospiraceae bacterium | reverse complement strand
GATAAGTTTTAGAATGAAAATCGACAAGAGATATTAAATCTCAAGCCGAATTTCATTTTTTTATTTTATACGGAAAATGAAAAGCGTGTTAGAGGTTTAAAAATCTCTGACACGCTTATTTTTATAACCGAAAGAGAGGCAAACAGTATGAAGTTAAACAAAGAGAGATTTTTAAAGACAGAGTTAGGCAGCAGCTTAAAGGATTGCATAGCAAGCTGGGACATGGCATTAGACGCTTGCAGGAAACATGAATACTACACAATTGAATACAAAAAGGAGAGAAACGCAGCGGATTATTGCCAATCCCAGTGGGAAGTTTACAAAATGGCAATAAAGCAGTTTTACGGAGTAGAGTATTGTTTTACCAGAACTGATGAATATTTTGGACTGGTTACGGAAGATAGAACAGACTGGCTTTTTAAGATTGTAAAGCTAAAAGAAGGAAGGGAGAACAATGGCAAGGAAATACAAGCGGTTGAGGTATGATGACAGACAGACAATAGAAAAGATGCTTAGAGCGGGTGACAGCATAGCAGAAATTGCGGCAGCAGTGGGGACACACAGAGACACAATTTACAAAGAAATTGAGCGCAGCGGCACAGACCAGCGCTCATATACAGCCGATATAGCACAGACAACGTTATAAAAGCGGAATGAAAGGGGCATAAGAAATGGGACTTTTTAAAAAGTTGGACTTATGGAGCGTATGGGACGGCTTAGAGGAAATAGCAGACTGCTACTATGATGCACCAGAAAGAGATAGCCAGTACTGGGATTATTACAGCGACCAAATAAACGAAATGGGTATTTTGGCGGCTGATATGATGGACGAACTGCGAGGACTGAAAGATAAAATATGGTACAAGCTACCAATTAAGAAACTGGAATTTTATAGGGACGACGGAGAGGAAAGTACGCCAACAGGCATATCGTGGTTTAATACGGCAGCCTGCCTGTTGACTGATACGGATATGGTAGAGCTGCTTAACAGCGAGGGCAAACATATGGATTATAGTGAGGCGGCAGAAGAAAAGAAAAAACGCATTAAGGTATTGGAACGGCTGACAAAAGAACAGCAAATGTGGCTATACACAGAGGTTATAGGATTTATTACAAGGTATTTGGAATTGCGGGCAGCATACGAAACCATAACAGCAGTAATAAGAGAACTGGAGTATCATCAATCATTTGTAATAGGAAAAGACGGAGTTATAGCACCAGATACGGCATATCTATAATAAGCCGCAGACAGCTAAGAGGAGATATAAGGCAAAGTGAAAAAAGTAAATTTTGAAAAATTGCAGGCAGGGGAACTGGTACAAGTGCCACGCACTCAATTTGCGCCACAGCGGTACGGCTGGAATGGCTGGCTATTCAGCGAGGCAGTAGTTATAAGAAAAGCCAGAAGCAAAAAGAATAATAAGCCTGTGGTAGTGGTGGAAATGTGGACACCGAAAAGCACAAATGATTACAGAACAGTAGAAAGGACTTTCTATACAGAACATGTGTTTCGAGCAAATGCAGTAGAAATAGCAAAGAAATTTTTGGCAAGGGATAACGTAACGACTAAAGAGAAATTTTATAAATTTATAGAAAGGGACGACGTGACAGGCTGCGATTGGATAAAGTTTCTGACAGATAAAGGATTTCTGTTTTAACATAGGAAGCAGCCGCGCCAAAAGGAAAGAATATATCACGAGGGCTGGCGGCGTACATAATGCTGCTGCCGCTGAAAGAGAGGAAAAAATGAGGTACATAGTAATTGCATATGAGACTGGGGAAAACATGGAGGCGGCAGCATATATGGAATGCCGCAGAAAATGGCGGCAGCGGGAGCAGTACAGACGGAAGAGGCGCTTATATTTCCTAAAGCAGCGTTTGTGTGGCGCAGTGCTTATTATACTGGCGGTATTGACAACAATACTGTTGGACGGCGACGCTACGGCAGCAGCATTTTTAATACCTATTGGGCTTTTTCTGATCTTCACAAAGGAAATGTGCATAACGAATAAGTTTTACTGGCAGGAAGGAAGACGGCGTGGACGGAGCGGCAGGGCATGAAAGTGGGATTGATAGACGTTGACGGGCATAACTTCCCAAGCCTGCCGCTTATGAAAATATCGGCATACCATAAGAGCAACGGCGACAGCGTAGAGTGGTATAACCCGCTTACGGCATGGATAAGCCCGCCAGATCGCGTATATATGAGTAAAGTATTTACGTTTACGCCAGATTACCAATACCCAGTAAATGCAGACGAGATTATAAAAGGCGGCACGGGGTACAGCTACCCAGACGGCGGCGCGGAGCTTGCAAGCGAGATAGAGCATATATACCCCGACTATTCTATTTACTATGAAAAAATACCAGCGGTAAGAAATACGGCATATGGCTTTTTAACAAGGGGCTGCCCGCGAGGCTGCGATTTTTGCATAGTAGGAGCGAAAGAGGGGAAATGTACGAAGAAAGTGGCTGAGTTGCGGGAGTTTTGGAACGGGCAGAAAAACATAGTGCTTTTAGATGCCAATATGTTTGCCTGCAAAGACTGGCGGGAGTTAAGCGTACAGCTGATAGATAGCGGCGCGTGGGTAAATTTTTCACAGGGCTGCGATATAAGGATAATGACAGAGGAAAAAACAGAGTATATAGCCCGCATGAAGATAAAGCGAATACATTTTGCATGGGACAGATACGAGGACAAAAAGGAAATTATACCGCAGTTTGAAAAATTCAAGGCTTTTACAAAATGGGGAAAAGAAAAGCTGGGCGTATATGTGCTTTGCAATTTCAATACCACTTTTGAGCAGGATTTAGAGCGTATATATATGCTGCGGGATATGGGGTATAACCCGTATGTGATGCTATATGAAAAAGAAAAGATACCAAGAGGGCATAGGCTTAGAAAAATGCAGCGATGGGTGAATAACAGAATTATTTTCGGGAGCTGCAAGCGGTTTGAGGATTTCGACGAAAGAAAAGGGCATGGATAGAGGATAAGGCAAGGGGGCATGAGAAGAATGACAGACAGGGAAAAACAAATTGCAAGAATGATTGACCACCCGCTATATACGGTAGAATTTCTGGAAGAATGGACAAACAGAAACGATAACGTATTTATAAATGCGCCAGCCGCAATGCAGGCTATTGGGGCAAAGGGTTTTTATGCGGCGGTAAAAAGGCTGTCAGAAAGGACGGAGGGGCAATGAAGAAATGGGGCGGATTAAGCAGAAAAGTACACCAGATATATACGGGGGGGGGGTATTGCAGGCATGTTAGATTATGGGTACTACAACATGGACTGCATGGACGGAATGAGGCTGCTGCAGGACAAAAGCATAGATTTGGCGATTGTAGACCCGCCATATGGCATAGGCGTAAAAAACAATATGGGGCGGCGGCATGGGGAAAAGAAAAGCGGATACCCCAAAGCATACTGGGACAAAGAGCCGCCCGCCCCAGAATATTTCAAAGAGCTTTTCCGAGTGGCAAAGCACAGCATAATATGGGGCGGGAATTATTTTAATTTACCGCCATGCAAATGCTTTATAGTATGGGACAAGCAAATGAGCGACAAAGTAAGCTTTTCAATGTGTGAATATGCATGGACAGATTTGGATGCTACAGCAAAGCTGTTTAAAAAAGTGCCTAACGAAAAGGGGCGGATACACGCCACGCAAAAACCCGTGGAGCTGTACGAATGGCTGTTATCCTTATTCGCAAAGAGCGGCGACGTGATTTTAGATACACATGTAGGCAGTGCAAGCAGCTTAATTGCCTGCCATAAGATGCGGTATAAGTTTATAGGCTTTGAAAAGGATAAACATTATTATGAGTTATCAAGCAGGAGGCTGAAAATGGAGCAGGCGCAAATGAGCATATTTGATTTTATGGAGAGAGGGGGCAAACAGAATGAGTGAGGTATATATACGTAGCCAGAACAGGGAAAAGCTGTATAGGCTGGGCGGTAATTACGCCTGTATTGAGTATATGGAGAGTGCGGTAATGAATAAAAAAGGTGGAATAATGGAGAAACAAAAGCAGCATATTATCTGCATTTCTGACGGCTGCTTAGAGGAAATCGCAGAGTATGGGAGTAAGGAACGCTGCATGGAGGTACTGGACGAGATACAGGCGGTATGCAGGAGCTATTTAGAGCTAGAGGTTGCCGCTGCACTAACAAGGAGTGGCATGGACGTACAGCCAGCGGCTTTTACCGTTCCGAGATTTTACCAGATGCCAGAGAAATAATATGGCAGAAATTATATTACACCCATGCCACCCAGATTATTGTAAAGAATGTGTTTTTTGTGATTATTACGGCTGCCAGAGTGAGGATTATATACAGAACAGCTATAAAGTAAACTGTGTGTGGCATTACTGCAAATATAAGCGAAAAGGGCACACGGAAAGCGAGGTAAAAAATGTACACATGGAAAAATGGGAGATACCAGCACACGGGGGCAAACATTCAGAAGACCATAAAAATTGACGCTGAAACACAGGAAATTATAGATGCGGTTAAAGGGCGCAGTTTTTCAGACAAAGTACGGAAAATGGCGGCAGAGTACAGACGGCTAAAGTATGACGTGGCGGCATCTGAAAAGTAATACCTATTCAGGAATACGTAATACTTTTACGAAAGCGGGGCAATCAATATGGATAATGACGAGCTTTATAAAGCGGCGGTACACGAATACTACAAAATATATAATGCTTTGCGTAGAAAATACAACCTGCGAGAGAGGGGACATTTTGATGCGCACAGCGGAC
>CANQBX010000150.1 GCA_947589095.1 uncultured Lachnospiraceae bacterium | reverse complement strand
GTCCCGGCAGGCGGTTTCCAAATGGGAGGGCGCTCAGACTGTGCCGGACCTAGAGAAGATCCTGGCGCTCAGCAAGCTCTTTGGCGTCACGACGGATTATCTTCTTAAGGATGAAATCGAAGATGAAGAATTTACGGACGAGGCTGACCGCGTGCCTGTAAAACGGGTTTCCCTCGCCCTTGCGAACGAATTTCTGGAATGGAGGAGGCAAGCAGCCAAACGTATTGCCGCCGCCACTTTTCTATGTATCGTCGCCGTGATCCCGCTGCTTCTTTTCGGTGCGGCATCGGCAGCGCCGACATTTGGGTACGCTGTTTCCGAAAACCTGGCTGCCGGAATGGGGCTTGCCATCCTGCTCATCCTGGTCGCTGCCGCCGTCGCGCTTTATGTCTCCTGCAGTTTCCAAAACACCCCTTTCGAGTTCATCGGCAAGGAACCGTTTGAAACGGAGTATGGCGTGGATGGCATGGTAAAGGAAAGACAGAAAGCGTATCGGGCTACCTATGTAAAATACAATATTATCGCCACCTGCCTGTGCGTCCTCTCTCCTATCCCGCTTTTGGTAGGCATGGTTGCGGAAAAAGAGTTTTTCCTGGTTGTCTTACTGGCTTTCACCATCGTTTTAGCAGGGATTGGCTCGGTATTATTCATCCTTGCAGACGTCCGCTGGGCGAGCATGCAGAAGCTTTTGAAAGAAGGGGACTATGCCCGGCGGGATCAGAGGAAAAGCCGTATCAGGGGAACCATCTCTACGGTCTATTGGCTGGGCGCTACCGTCGTGTACCTTGGCTGGAGTTTCTGGACGAACTCTTGGGAAGACACTTGGGTCGTCTGGCCCATCGCGGGAATATTGTTCGCCGCACTCATGTGCCTGTGCAGCCTATTCCTGGACCGGAATAAGGAAAGATGAGAAAAATAAAGGACCGCAATTTTTATCAATCCTACGCGCACAATCTATGTTATAATGAATCCGTGATCACATACAGGAGACAGCATGGAAAACCTTTCTATGATACAAAAGGCAATCGACTATATCGAAGAAAAAAAAACGATTAAAACCACAGTCTTGAAGCGCCCGCCAACGTTCACGGGCCTACCCGCTTCATGGCCGCAGGAGGCATGCAATACCATGTCGGCACCGGGTTGCGCATATCATCATACCAGCGCAGAATATCTTTCGCCTGGTTCAGCATGGTATTCACTTCCTCCTGCCCGAACGGGACCGCCCAGTACACGGAAGAAAGGGTGTTGCTCGCTATATAAAGGGCAAGCAGCTTCCAAAATGCAAGCGGGACATCGTCGTCAAAATAGCCGTTTACCATGCCGGAGGCAAAGAGCGGGGATGCCTGGGCGCACCATACGATGCGGTTAAATTCCTCCCACGGATCGCCGAAATCATATCGGTCAAAATCAATGATCTGCAGTTTTCCGTCCCGGTCTATCATCATGTTGCCGATGTGATAGTCGCCGTGCTGGAAAACCTGCGGCCGACCTTTCAGCAAACAGCGGTTTTCCCGTATATAATCGATGAATATTTGCCCGTTATCATAATGGACAGGACATTCCCTATATTTTTGGATTTTCCCGTCCATCTTCCGATTAAAACGGCTTTCCCAATCCTCCTGGGCCTTTGGAGCAGGGATGGAATGTATCTTGCGCAGAATATGCCCGGCGTCCAAACCGTAAGCGTATTGCCGGGCGCCCGGCAGGAGGGGGATCGCGCTCTCCGCGTCTTCTCCGTCAATCCAAGTCTGGACGGTATATACCCCTTCCCAGCATTCGCCAAACGCAACGGGCCTGCACATGGGCACGCCGAGGGCCGCGACCTTCTGTTGCATACGAAACATTTCCTCGCGGCCTGCGCTTTTCTCTTTTGGCGTTATCCGTAAAAGATATTTTGTACCATCGGCAGTTGCCGCACAATATTTTCGATCACACGACCAACCTTTATGGATGGGTTCCTTGTTTATAAATTGCATTTGAATCATAAATCTATCTCTTCTCTGCTATTTTGTTGACACGCCACTTCGCACATTCATTCCGTGAATCGCTATATCATTTAACCTGATTTTCTTCGACTGGATTTCTCCCCTGGAAAGTTGGACGACCGTCTCGACACGTTTATCATCGTCCAAACTCAACTCCATATCCCTTTCAATAATGGGAAACTTGCGCAAACTGATACTTCCGGTTCATTCCGATTGTAGCATAAACAGCAGAATTTGTCATTGTTCTTTTGGCCTATATCGGAATACCGATTTTTGGCAAACGTTGAAATGATTCTATGCCAATCGTCGGTATAATTCTTCGCCAATCGTCGGTATAATTCTTCGCCAATCGTCGGAATAGTGTTGTAAAGAGTGTAGGAATGGTGTATAATATAGATGTAGTGTTTATGAGAAATGAGGTGTGCCAGATGAAAATCTACAGGAAAAGAATTGCCGACGAAATTCTCAAACGAAAATTGGAAGGCAAAGGAGCCGTGTTGATTGAGGGCCCCAAGTGGTGCGGCAAAACGACAACCGCGGAGCAGATTGCTGCCAGCATTTTATATATGGATGACCCGGAAAAGAAAGCGCAGAATATTGCGATGTCCGAACTGAATCCTAAAAGGCTGCTGAAAGGTGCGGCTCCAAGATTAATCGATGAATGGCAGCTTGCCCCAAAGCTCTGGGACGCGATTCGCTTTGAAGTAGACCATCGCGGCGAACTCGGACAGTTCATTCTCACCGGTTCTGCCGTTCCGGCAGATACAGAGGAAATTACGCACTCCGGTACAGGGCGTTTTTCCTGGTTAATGATGAGACCCATGAGTTTATATGAATCCGGGGATTCCACAGGAGAAGTCAGCCTAAAAGAACTGTTTAACGGAACGAAAGAAATTGACGGCTCCTCAAATCTAAACATAGACCGTCTTGCTTTCCTCATATGCCGCGGCGGATGGCCTCAGGCAGTAGATATGCGCGATGAAATCGCCTTGGATCAAGCAGTAGACTATTACGATTCTGTGATTCACTCAGATATTAACCGGGCAGACAATGTACAAAAAAATCCCGAAAAGGTTCGCAGGCTCATGCGTTCCTATGCGAGAAGTCAGGGTGCCCAGGTGCCCAACACTTTACTTGCACAGGATATTGCAGCAAACGATGAGGCTCCCCTGAATGAGGAAACCGTCGCTTCTTATCTAGCCGCCCTCCGCAAAATCTTCGTCGTGGAGGATATGCCTGCATGGAATCCGAATTTGCGGTCGAAGACCGCTATCCGTTCATCCGATACCCGATATTATATTGATCCCTCTATCGCTGCTGCAGCTTTAGGGATTGGACCAAACGACCTGCTAAATGACCTGAAAACTTTTGAATTCCTTTTCGAAACGCTTTGCATCCGGGACCTCCGTGTTTTTGCAGACGCGTTAAATGGAAACGTCTATCATTATAGAGATAAAGACGGGCAAGAATGCGACGCGGTGGTTCATTTGAGGAATGGCAAATATGGTCTTATCGAAATCAAGCTTGGCGGTGATAAACTCATTGAAGAAGGGGCCAAAAACCTGAAGACAATGGAAGCCAAAATTGATACCGATAAGATGAACATCCCGTCTTTTCTTATGGTTTTAACAGGGACGGGCGACTTTGCCTATCGCCGTCAGGATGGCGTATATGTCGTACCCATCGGTTGTTTGAAAAATTAACCCTACGTTTGCAATGTATTTTCACTTTCTATCTCTTGATAAAAGTTAAAATAAAGTTAAAATATATCACCCGCCGCCTCTTTCTCCGGCGGCAGCCAAATCCATCCCGTCCATGGTAAGTTCCACCTCGATATGCTACTCGACATTCCCTTTGGACAATAAGCATACCGTCTCAACTGTACATTCTGCGTCCCAACTCAACATATCCACTTGCTGACCATTAAAAAACACCGGAAAGCGGAACTCTATCCGTTTCAGGAACCGCCCGTTCGGCAGCTTTTCCGGGTAAATCTCCACACTTTCAATAAAACTGCTGATAAACTCCTTTTTCTCCGCATCGCTGAACTTATCGTACAGCTTATCAAAATACAGCAGAAACTGATACACGTTGTCCTCTGAAATCTTCTGCTGCCGTATGTTGTTCAGTCGAACCTGCACATCGGCGATGTCGGCCTCCGCAATCACAATTTCATCATAGATGGTGTTCTGCCGCTCCTGTAAGTCCTGATATTTGCGGTCGTAATGCGGGTCGTCAAAATCCAGCCGGTCGATTTGCTGTCCGAGCCTGTCCTTTGTCCCCGTAAGCTGACGGAGCCTCTTTCGTTTCAGCTCCAGCTCCTTTTCCAGCTCCGTGGTGTCGATTTGGCTGCCGATTTTTTCCCGTATGGCTGTTTCAAACTGAGGGGTGCTAACCAAACGCCGTATCACATCAGCTACCGCCTCGTTCACAATATCTTCACCCCACTGCTTGTGATAGTCACAGCGTTTGCCGTCGATGTGGAGACGATGCTTGCAGGCATAATAGAAATAGTCCCGGTACATACTCCCGTCTTTTTTCTTTTTACGGTTCACATTACCGTACATTCCTCCGCCGCAGACCGGGCATTTCAGAATGCCGGATAGAATATGCTCATGTTCCAGGCTGTGAGTCTTCTCCTGCTTGACGCCCGTAATCAGCCTCTGTTGGTGGGCAAGCTGCCAATCCTCCTCGGACACAATAGCCTCATGTGCTCCATCATGGAGCATATATTCCTCCTGCTTCACAATATGATACTGGTTATGGGTTCCTGGAATTTTTTCATTATGGCGGCGTCCATA
>CANQBX010000149.1 GCA_947589095.1 uncultured Lachnospiraceae bacterium | reverse complement strand
GAGGAGCCGCGCCTGGTGATGAACTGGAGAGGGAAGACCATCGTCGATATCAGCAGGGCGTTTCTGGATACCAACGGCGCCCATCAGGAGGCGTCGGTGGTGCTTGAGACGCCGGGGCGCGAGGGAAATCCGTTCGCGGCGGCCGGCGTGAGCGCGGGCGGCGAGGCGGCGAATGCGGCTGGTGGCGACAGTGCAGCGGGCGGTGCAGGTCAGGCGGCAGGCAGTGCGAGCAGCAAGACAGCGCAGGCAGGAGAAGGCGAGGCAACCGGTACCGGTGGCGAGGCAGTGGCCGTGAATTCCGCGGATCGTGTGATCACAGATATCAATGACACAGACGCTATCCGCGAAAAGTGGCTCTCCGTCCTGTCCGACTTAAATGTCTGCTCCCAGAAGGGCCTGGTCGAGATGTTCGACGGCTCCATCGGCGCGGGCTCCGTCTTCATGCCCTACGGCGGCAAATATCAGCTGACCGAGACACAGGCCATGGTTGCCAAGCTCCCGGTCCTTCGCGGGCGCACCGACACGGTGACGATGATGAGCTACGGCTACGATCCGTATCTTTCCAGCTGGAGCCCCTACCACGGCGCAATCTACGCGGTGGTGTCCTCCGTGGCGAAGATCGTGGCGAACGGCGGCGAGATGGACAAGATCCGCTTCACGTTCCAGGAATATTTTAAGAGAATGACCGACGATCCCACCCGGTGGGGTACGCCGTTTGCGGCGCTTCTCGGGGCCTACAGCGCCCAACTGGGTTTCGGCCTGCCGTCCATCGGTGGCAAGGACAGCATGTCCGGAACCTTCAACGACGAGCATCACGGCGAGATCAATGTGCCGCCGACACTGGTATCCTTCGCGGTGGATATCGCCCGCCACGGCGATATCATTTCCCCGGAGCTTAAAAAGGCCGGAAATAAGCTGGTGGAGTTTGAGATCCAGCGGGACGCCTACGATCTGCCGGTCTATGAGCAGGTCATGGACGGCTACCGGAAGCTTCACGCGGACATTGCCGCGGGCCGGATCATTTCCGCCTACGCGGTGGAGGGGCATGGTCTGGCCGAGGCGGTCAGCAAGATGGCCTTCGGCAATCAGCTTGGCGTGAAGATCGAGCATAATCTGGACCCGCGGGACTTCTTTGCGCCGGCCTGGGGCAATATCGTCTGCGAGGTGCCGGCGGACAAGGTGGGAGAGCTGACCATTTCCTACCGGCTGATCGGCGAGGTGACGGATGACGGCGCGCTCCGCTATGGCGCGGCAGCAATCACCCTGAAGGAAGCCCTTTCCGCCTGGACCGCGACCCTTGAAAATGTATTCCCGACCGTCTCCGGCGTGGAGCAGACGGAGGTTCCGAACCAGGTGTATCACGCGAAGAACGTGTATGTCTGCAGAAATAAAGTGGCGAAGCCCCATGTATTTATCCCGGTATTCCCGGGGACCAACTGCGAGTACGACAGCACGAAGGCGTTTGAGCGCGCGGGCGCAGAAGTGACTACGAAGGTGTTCCGCAACTTAAGCGCCAATGATATCCGCGAGTCCGTGGACGAGTACAAAAAGGAGATCGCGAAAGCGCAGATCGTCATGTTCCCCGGCGGCTTCTCGGCCGGCGACGAACCCGAAGGTTCGGCCAAGTTCTTCGCGACCGTGTTCCGCAACGCGGCGATCAAGGAGGAGATCGAGAAGCTCCTGCATGAGAGGGACGGCCTGATGCTGGGTATCTGCAACGGCTTCCAGGCGCTTGTAAAGCTGGGCCTGGCGCCGGAGGGAACCATCGCCCCGCAGCACGCCGATTCGCCGACGCTGACGATGAATACCATCGGACGCCATGTGTCCAAGATGGTCTATACGAAAGTAGTCACCGACAAGTCCCCGTGGCTTGCGCTGGCTCAGCCCGGAGGCGTCTACTGCAACCCGGCTTCCCACGGCGAGGGACGTTTTGTGGCGAGCGACGAGTGGCTCAGGAAACTGTTTGAGAACGGCCAGGTAGCGACCCAGTACGTTAACGACAAGGGAGAGCCGACGATGGACGAGTTCTGGAATCCCAACGGCTCCTACATGGCCATCGAGGGCATCACAAGCCCCGACGGACGGATCCTGGGCAAGATGGCCCATTCCGAGCGCCGCGGTGAGGCGGTCGCGAAGAATATCTACGGCGAGCAGGATATGAAGATCTTCGAGGCGGGAGTGGCGTATTTTAGGTAATAATGATTGGGGTGCGCGCAGAAGCTGGATGTTCTATAGCGGAGAAAAGTATTTAGTAGAAAGTTTTACGGAATGCAAGCAGGGCGTCGCTGGCGCCCTGTTTGCATGGAAATGTAGATAACTATATAAGCAGAGTATGAATATAAGATAACAATAGCTTGATGACAATCGCTCCACAGCGTAAAGCGAATTGAAGGTTACTGTCTTGCTTCAGAACAGATCACTGTGCTTCCCTGTGCGGGTCAGAGTCAGCACCAGCATATCGTCCTCGATGCGGTAGATCAATAGCCAATACGGCAGGATGAGACATTCCCTGTGCCCTGCCCAGTTCCCGGTCAGAGGATGGTCTTTATTCTTGTCCGGAAGTGTTTCGCCCATAGCCAGGGCGGCAACAACATCTTCCAGCAGGCTGATTCTTAATCCGCGTTTTATTGCCAGCTTGTAATCTTTTTTGAATTGTGCGGTGGACTTGACAGTGTACTTTGTTTTTCTCATTTTTTCAGGTCAGCAAACAACTCGTCGAGATCGGTGTAGCCTTTCATGGACGGGTCTTTTGCAATCCTTTCCGCTTCCAACATGGCGGCAATCGTTTCATTGTTAGGCGTGTTTAGGGAGATTTCAAAAGGAATCCGGCCCTCACGAAGCGACTGTCGGACAAAGATGTTAAAAGCAGTGGACAGGTTCATGCCCAACTCTGCAAAAAAGGCATCGGCCTCTGCCTTCAGATCGGAATCCATGCGGATACTGATATTGGTTGTAGTGCCAGCCATACGATCATCTCCTTTCCTGCTTGTGGTTATAATATACTCCAACCGCACGAAAAATGCAATGCTCTGCACGAATATTGACTGTTAATTGGAGGCTGGTAGGAAGAGATCACAGTCGCATTCACCCCCGCAGATACCTTCTGCATTCCCTCAGACAAAAGACAACCGACGGCACCGTAGCCAGGCACCAGCCGACGGGCCAGGCGCACCAGATGCCGACGGCGCTGCCGGTCAGGCCGGACAGGATAAAGGCCAGCACGACCCGCAGGGTCAGATCCGCGAAGGTGGCGGCCATGAACTGGCGCATCGCGCTGAGTCCGCGCAGGATGCCGTCCGCGACCAGTTTGACGGACACGACGAAATAGAACGGCGACAGGATCCATAAGAACTGCCTCCCGGTCAGCAGGGCTGCGCCGGAGTCTTCCTCCATAAACAGAAGGAGCAGGTATTTTCCGAAGAAGAAATAGAGGATACAGAACGGGACGCAGAAGCACCAGACCATTTTGATGCCGGCCGAAAAGCCGTCCCGGATCCGCTTATACTTCCCGGCGCCCAGGTTCTGGGCCGAATAGTTGGAGATACCGTTGCCGATGGTCGTAAACGACGTGATGACCAGATTGTTCAGCTTCACTGCTGCGGAGTAGCCGGCCATCACGGAGGTGCCGAAGCTGTTGATGACGCTCTGGATCAGGATATTTCCTACGGAAATGAAGCTCTGCTGCAGGATGCTTGGCACGGCGACCAGCATGATCTTTTTGAGCAGCGTTTGGTCAAACAGCGCGGGCTTTTCCGCGCAGCGGATCTTTCGCAGACGCGTCCATACCGTAAGCATAGCCAGGATGCAGCTTGCGCCCTGGCACAGAAAGGTCGCCCAGGCCACGCCCGCGACGCCCATGTGAAATGCCTTGACGAACAGGATGTCGACGGCGATATTCGACGTGGAGGAGACAGCGAGGAAGCAGAAGGGCGTCCTGGAATCCCCCAGGGCGGAGAAGATTCCGTTGGCAATATTGTAGAAGAATACGAACGGAAGCCCCAGGATATAGATCCGCAGATACAGCTCCGAGTCCGCGAATACCTCCTCCGGCGTTTTGATCAGATGAAGCAGCGGACCGCAGCCGGTGAGTCCGATGAGCATCAGCGCAGCGCAGATTACCCCGCTGAAAATGCAGGCGGTCGATACCGCGGTCTTGAGCCGGCTGTGTTCTCCCGCGCCGAACAGTACAGAGACCACGACGGAACAGCCGATGTTGCAGCCGAAGGCGAACGCGATGAAAATCAGGGTGATCTCGTAGCTGTTGCCCACGGCGGCCAGGGCATTTTCTCCGATGAATTTACCGGCTACCAGGCTGTCCGCGATATTGTAAAGCTGCTGGAAAACGATGCTGCCGAACAACGGCAGGCAGAATTTCCAGAGCACGGTTTCCGGTTTTCCTATAGTCAGATCTTTATTCATAAAATGATGTCCTTTCAGTTTGCTCGGCATTCGGAGAGCATTATACTCCGGTTTCTGCGATATGGGAAGTATGAAAAGTGACAGAAATCATCTGCTGATCCGTTATGGAGATTGTTCCAAAATGCTTCTAAATACTATGAGTCTGCTTGAAATTCCTGTGATTTGGAGTATAGTAGAAACATGTCAAGGCGAGGAGATAAGCTGTTGGCAAACGATGCCGTCAGGTTTTTTCTATAGGCTTGAAACTTCTGTCAGAATATGGTAGTATTCTTTTGGGTGCCACCAAGATGGTGGACGGCTGACCCTCTCCGGAGGGACAGTGTTCTACACTTCGTTTCGGTCGGCGCAAAACCTGCGTCCACCGGACGCAGTGCGCCCCTCCGTTTACATAGAAACCCGTAAGGGAATCAATGAAGGGAGGGCGACGCTCATGTTGACGATTGAAGGACTTCTCGCAGTGCTCAGTTTTGGACTGGCCTGCTTTAGTATCGGA
>CANQBX010000148.1 GCA_947589095.1 uncultured Lachnospiraceae bacterium | reverse complement strand
TCGCGGATCGCCTGCTCGATCTCGGCGTCGGACATCCGCTCATTATCATTGATCGTAATGGCCTGCTCCCTGCCGGTATCCAGATCCCTGGCCGAAACGCGCAGGATTCCGTTTGCGTCGATATCGAAGGTAACCTCGATCTGCGGGACGCCGGCCGGCGCGCGCTTGATCCCGTTTAACCGAAACTTCCCTATGGATTTATTGTCTCTGGCCATAGGGCGCTCTCCCTGCAGCACGTTGATCTCCACATTGCGCTGATACGGCGCGGCCGTGGAAAAGATCCGGGAATAATGAACCGGGAGCGTCGTGTTGCGTTCCACCAGCCTGGTGGCGACACCGCCTACCGTTTCGATCGAAAGGCTTAAGGACGTCACATCCAGAAGCAGAATGCTGTTCCCGCCGTACAGGACCAGCGCTTCTCCCGAAAGCGTATTCGCCTGGGCCGCGGCTCCCTGGGCGACGCATTCGTCCGGGTTGATGCTCTTCGATGGTACAATGCCGGTCAGCTGAAACACCTTATCCTGAACGGCCGGGATCCGGGTGGAACCTCCCACGAGCAGAACTTTTCCCAGCTCAGACGCCGCGATGCCGGCGTCCGCCAGTGCATTCCTGACCGGAACTTCGGTTCGGTCCACCAGATCCCGGGTCAGCTCATTAAATTTCTCCCTGGTCAGCGTATATTCAAAATTCACCGGCTCCGCGCCGCCGGCCGAAAGGTAAGGAAGAATGATATAAGCGGAGTGGGCGGAAGAAAGCTCCTTTTTCGCCTTCTCCGCCGCCTCGCGCACGCGCTGGTACGCTGCCATATCCTTCTGCACGTCGATATGGTATTCCTTCCGCAGGATATCTCCCAGATGCTCCACGATCCGCTCGTCAAAATCGTCGCCGCCCAGATGATTGTCCCCATTGGTCGCCAGAACCTCGATCACGCCCTCGCCGATCTCAATGATGGAGACATCGAAGGTACCGCCGCCCAGATCGTACACCATGATCTTCTGGGGCGTGCCGTTGTTAAGGCCGTATGCCAGGGCCGCGCTGGTGGGTTCGTTGATGATACGCAGGACATTCAGCCCAGCGATACGTCCGGCGTCCTTCGTGGCCTGCCGCTGAATGTCATTGAAATAGGCCGGAACTGTAATTACCGCGTCCTTCACCGGTTCTCCCAGATAGTTTTCAGCGTCCTTTTTCAGCTTAGCCAGGATGATCGAACTGATCTCCTGCGGGGAATAGGCCTTGCCGTCCACGGAAAATCTCCAGTCTGTACCCATATGGCGCTTTACGGAGCTGACTGTCCGGGCGCTGTTGACGACGGACTGGTGCACCGCCGCTTCTCCCACAAGACGCTCCCCTTCCTTCGTGAACGCCACAACGCTGGGCGTGGTCCTGCCTCCTCTCTCATTGGGGATAATAACCGGACATCCCCCTTCCACAACCGCCACGCAGCTGTTTGTGGTTCCCAGATCGATCCCAATCGTTTTGCTCATTTTTTCCATCTCCTTCCATAGATTCGGATAAGCCGTTTAGAATCCGTACGGATGTCCAAACAGCAGAAGCTGCAGAAAGCCCATCGCCAGCCGGAAGATCATCATTCCGGCCATCAATTTCCAGAAAAATCCGTACGGGGACACGCTGCCGCCGGAATTATAGGCCCCGGTCTCGCTGCGCGCCTGCTGCAGGATCTCCTGCCGGAACTGTTTATACATCTGATTTCCCGTATTCATCTGAATCGCGCGTTCGATCATGTCCTGGGCGCGGGACAGCTCGCCGCTCCCCTTATATGCCGCCGCGCTTACATAGTACCAGCGGTCATTCCGGTATGAGCTTGTCATAGCGGAAAGGATATTGACCGCATCCGTAAACCTCCGTTCCTGCACCGCCCGGATCGCCTGCGCAAGCGCAGGCGGATCCCCGGCCTGAGGATACGGCATCGTATCGAAACGCGCGGAACCGAATCCGAAAATATCCTCAAAATCAAACCCGCCGAAATCACTGGTCCAGCCGCCGTAATTCTGGTTTCCGCTGTTTTGCGTATTCTTATACGGTCCGCCGCCGGCCTCTCTTCTCGTCGCATCCTGTTCGCGCCTCGCCTTATATTTTTCCGGATGCTGGAGCATATCGTATGCTTCGTTGATCTCGTTCATCTTCTGCGCGGCGTTCGGATCGTTCGGATGCAGATCCGGATGATATTCCTTCGCTTTTTTCCGGTATGCCTTTTTGATCTCCTCCGGCGATGCGCCGGAAGGAATGCCAAGCACCCTATACGGATCATCAATCATGGCGTTTCTCCTTATGTACGCTTTCTGAAACTGTGGCGGCACCGGTGACAGGTGATCTCAATATTCCTGCCCTTTGCGGGCTTCGGAATCCTGATGATGGCTCCGCAGTTCGGGCACTTGTAATAGCGGTGGGTCTTCCGGTCCCGCCACATACTTCGAATGACCGTGCGGTTCCGTTCTCCCCTGCGTCTGAACTCCAGGTACGCGTTCCGTTCCTCACGCCTCTTATAGATATTCTTTGAAAAACTTCTGAACCATGACCAGATTAACACCGCCAGCGCCGGGATGTACAGGATGGATAACGGCCGGATCAGAACCGACAGTAAAAACAGCGTCAGCCCTGTCATAGAAAGAAAATACGACAGCTCGTCCATTCCATACCGTCCCTGCATAAACGCCTGTATCTTATATCTCACATGTTCAAGAAAAGATTTCATATACCCTCCATGCCGTGCGATGCGGCTCTCATCTTCCTTTTTCATCTGCAAGTTTAGCACGGTAATCTAAACGAAATATTACAAAAAAGCGTTATTCCCTGCCGCCGTCCTTTCTCCGCGGAAGCACAACGGTAAATACGGTCTTTCCCCCGCCGCTGGATGGGATCACCTCGCCGCCATGCAGGCTTACAACCGCGCGCACGATAGAAAGACCGATGCCGTTGCCCTGCGTTGCATGGGATTCGTCCGCCTGATAGAATTTATTGAATATACGTCCCATGCTTTCTTTTGGTATCTCCTGACCGGTATCGCCGACTGATACGATCAGGTTCTCCGCCGTCTCTGTAACCGTGATCTGCAGCGTTCCCCCCTCATCGGCAAATTTCACGGCGTTGTCGATCAGGTTAAGCCATACCTGCTTCATCAGTTTTCTGTTTCCGCTGTAGAAATACTCGTCGAAATCCACTTCAAGAGAAAGCCCTTTCTCCGTCCATTTATTCTCAAGAAGAAGGAGACAGCCGCGGATTTGTTCTGACAGATTAAACTCCGTCACATCGGTGAGGATCGTCTGATTCTCGATCCGGGTCAGATTCAGCACGTTCGTCGCCATATCAGCCAGGCGGTGGGCTTCCTCCGCGATAATGCAGATATACTCCTGCCGTTCCTTCTCCGTCAGCTCTTCCTCCCTGAGAAGATCGGCAAACCCGGCGATGGAGACGATCGGAGTCTTAAATTCGTGGGAAAAATTATTGACAAAATCAGCCCGCAGCATCTCTGTTTTATCCAGCTCCCCCGCCATATGGTTAAAGCTGTCCGATACCTCCTCTGCAGTCGGATAATGGCGCAGTCCGGAATGAAACGTCAGACGCGTCCTGAAATTCCCATGAGCCAGGTCATTCATGGCGTTTATAACCTTGTTGACCGGGTACAGCGAAAGGCGGCTCAGAAGTATGCTCAGAAGTACGCCGAGACAGGTGCTCCACAGTATCATATGAAAAATGATAATCTCCGGTCTGGGAATTTCCTCCCCCGGCATGAGCAGATTGTGTCTTACCAGATACAGAAGGATCCCGCCCACAATCAGCGAAGTGATAAAAATATACAGAAATATCACGACAGAAAACAGAGCAGTAAGCGCCAGTCTGGATTTCTGTCTTCCGCCGGTTCTTATTTTCCTTTTCATACCTTTTTCACCGCCCTGTAGCCCAGTCCGTGAACCGACTGGATCTCAAATTCCTCCCATCCCTCAAAGCGTTTCCGCAGACGGGAAATATGTACGGTGATCGTCTCCCAGCCCGCTTCACTGTCCGCGCCCCAGATCTCGTCCATCAGCTGAATCCTTGTGAAGGTTCTTCCGGGATAAGATAACAGCTTATAGAGCAGCAGGAACTCCTTCTGGGGCAGCACCTGAGTCTGACCGTTTTTCGTAACCGTGAATTCATCGTAGTTCAGCACTACGCCTCCGAGTTCGATCCTGCGCTCGCTGACGATCTTCGACCGTCTCAGAAGCGCTTTGATCCGCAGCAGCATCTCTTTCTTATCAATCGGCTTGGTGATATAATCATCCGTTCCCGCCTGAAACGCCATGTACCGGTCGTCCGGCAGCTGCTTTGCCGTCACGATCAGAACCGGCAGGTCTCTTTCTGCCTTCCGCAGGGTCTTCGTAAACTGATAGCCGTCCATGACCGGCATCATGATGTCCAGTACGATCAGATCGATATGCTCGCGATCCAGCACCTCAAAAGCCTTCTCGCCGTTTTCCGCCGTAGTCACCGTATATCCGTCCGATTCCAGCACCGCCCGCAGCAGCCTGCGGGTATTCCTGTCATCGTCCACCACAAGTATATGAAACATAGTGCCTCCCTGAATTGATAATATTGATTATTATATTACACCATTCTAAACAAAACCTAAATAAATAAGAGACCTTCATGCAGGATGTCTCCCGCAAAAATCTTCCACGCAGATTGAAATTTGTTGCTTTTTAGGACACACAGGCTGATTTGTCCAAAAAGAGAGTGTCAGTTCTTGTTGAAAGAGCCCGAATTTCCCGATATACTTATGTATAGAAGGAAGTAGTCGGCGTATTGCTGGAGCGCCTCGGCGTTTTGGTGTGACGACAGAAAGGTGACGCATCATGGCAGATTCCAATATTAGGAACGGGCGCTGGCTGCCGCGCTTCGGGAGCTTATGGAGGAAATGCCTTTCGATAAAATTCAGATCGCGCAAATTTGCGAACGGTGCGATATGAATCGAAAGAGCTTCTATTATCATTTCAA
>CANQBX010000147.1 GCA_947589095.1 uncultured Lachnospiraceae bacterium | reverse complement strand
CCTTTCCTGCAACACTAACGGCAACTTTTTTGCCGGGGTCTTTAGAAGTGGAAGTTAACTTTTCACTTCACTCCTGTATTTTAATCGCTGTTTTTTCGAACAAATGTTTGCAATTCTCGCGGGAGTGTGCTATACTGTTCACGTCGGCGGCGGTAGGGAAGGCGTCCCGAAGCGGGCGGCGAGTAAATTCTGAAGGAGCTGTAATTTCATGGCAAGGCAGTTTATTAAGATCAGGGGAGCCAGCGAGCACAACCTGAAGAACATAGATATTAATATTCCCCGGGACGAACTGGTGGTGCTGACCGGCTTAAGCGGTTCCGGCAAGTCGTCCCTGGCGTTCGATACGATCTACGCGGAAGGGCAGCGGCGCTATATGGAGTCGCTGTCTTCCTATGCCAGGCAGTTCCTGGGCCAGATGGAGAAGCCGGATGTGGAGAGCATCGAGGGCCTGTCGCCGGCCATCTCCATCGACCAGAAGTCCACGAACCGGAATCCCAGATCTACGGTGGGCACGGTAACGGAGATCTACGACTATATGCGTCTTCTCTACGCCCGGATCGGCATTCCCCATTGTCCGAAGTGCGGCCGCGAGATCCGCAGGCAGAGCGTGGACCAGATGGTGGACCAGATCCTTTCGCTGCCGGAGCGGACCCGTTTCCTGCTTCTGGCGCCGGTGGTCAGGGGGCGCAAGGGCGAGCACGCGAAGGTGCTGGACCAGGCCCGCAGGAGCGGATACGCCCGCGTGCGGATCGACGGCAATTCGTATGAGCTGTCCGAGGAGATCAAGCTGGACAAGAATATCAAGCATAATATCGAGATCATCGTGGACCGCCTCGCGGTGCGGCCGGGGATCGAGAAGAGGCTGACCGATTCCATTGAGACCACGATGAATCTGGGCAACGGCCTGATGATGGTGGAGGTCGTGGACGGCGAGACCATGACGTTCAGCCAGAGCTTTGCCTGCCCGGACTGCGGCATCAGCATCGAGGAGGTGGAGCCGCGGAGCTTCTCTTTCAATAATCCCTTCGGGGCCTGCCCGGACTGCTTCGGCCTGGGATATAAGATGGAGTTTGACGAGGATCTGATGATCCCGGACAAGTCCTTAAGCATCCTGCAGGGGGCCATCGTGGTGCTGGGCTGGCAGTCCTGCGCGGATCCGGGAAGCTTTACGAGGGCTATTCTGGACGCGCTGGCGAAGGAATACCATTTCAGCCTGGACACGCCCTTCGAGCAGTATCCGAAGGAAGTGCAGGACGTGCTGATACGGGGCACCGGCGGCCATGAGGTGAAGGTGCATTACAGAGGTCAGCGGGGCGTCGGCGTCTATGACGTGGCGTTTGAGGGACTTCTGAAGAACGTGGAGCGGCGGTACCGGGAGACGTTTTCCGAGAGCAGCAAGGCGGAGTACGAGACCTTTATGCGGATCACGCCCTGCTCGCTGTGCGGGGGCAAGCGGCTGAAGCAGTCGTCCCTGGCGGTGACGGTGGGCGGTCTGAATATCTATGACGCGACGAACATGTCGGTGGTGAAGTTCCGCGAATTTCTGGACGGCCTGCAGCTGAGCAGCATGCAGCAGGCCATCGGCGCGCAGATCCTGAAGGAGATCCGGGCCAGGGTCACGTTCCTGATCGACGTGGGACTCGATTACCTGGCGCTTTCCCGCGCCACCGGAACCCTGTCCGGCGGCGAGGCCCAGCGGATCCGCCTGGCGACCCAGATCGGCTCCGGCCTGGTCGGCGTGGCCTATATCCTGGACGAACCCAGTATCGGGCTTCATCAGCGGGACAACGGAAAGCTTCTGCAGACGCTGTTCCATCTGCGGGATCTGGGCAATACGGTGATCGTGGTGGAGCACGACGAGGAGACCATGCGGGCGGCGGACTATATCGTGGACATCGGGCCGGGAGCCGGCGAGCACGGCGGCAAGGTGGTGGCGGCCGGAACGGTGGATGATATCATTGCCTGCGAGGAATCGATTACCGGCGCTTACTTAAGCGGCCGGCTGCAGATTCCGGTGCCGAAGGAGCGGAAGAAACCGGCCGGCTGGCTGACCGTGCGGGGCGCGCGGGAGAATAACCTGAAGAATATCGACGTGAGCTTCCCGCTGGGGGTCATGACCTGCGTGACCGGCGTGTCCGGCTCCGGCAAGAGCTCCCTGGTGAACGAGATCCTGTACAAGTCTCTGGCGCGGAAGCTGAACCGGGCCAGGACCATCGCCGGAAAGCATACCGGGATCGACGGCGTGGAGAAGCTGGATAAGGTGATCAACATCGACCAGTCGCCCATCGGGCGGACGCCGCGCTCCAACCCGGCTACCTACACGGGCGTGTTTGACATGATCCGCGATCTGTTCGCCTCCACGACGGACGCGAAGGAGCGCGGCTATAAGAAGGGCCGTTTCAGCTTCAACGTAAAGGGCGGACGGTGCGAGGCCTGCTCCGGCGACGGCATCATCAAGATCGAGATGCATTTCCTGCCGGATGTCTACGTGCCCTGCGAGGTCTGCGGCGGCCGGCGCTATAACCGGGAGACGCTGGAGGTCAAGTACAAGGGTAAGAGCATCTACGACGTGCTGAACATGACCGTGGAGGAGGCGCTGAAATTCTTCGAGAATGTGCCGTCAATCCAGCGGAAGATCCAGACGCTCTACGATGTGGGACTTTCCTACATCCGTCTGGGGCAGCCTTCGACGGAGCTGTCCGGCGGCGAGGCCCAGCGGATCAAGCTGGCCACGGAGCTGAGCCGCCGGGGAACCGGCAGGACGATCTACATTCTGGACGAGCCGACGACGGGGCTTCATTTCGCGGACGTGCACAAGCTGGTGGAGATCCTGCGGAAGCTGGCCGAGGGCGGCAACACGGTGGTCGTGATCGAGCACAACCTGGATGTGATCAAGACCGCGGACTATATCATCGATATGGGGCCGGAAGGCGGAGACAGGGGCGGAACCGTGATCGCCCAGGGCACGCCGGAGGAGATCGCGGCGTGCGGGAATTCCTATACGGGGCAGTATGTGAAGAAGTATCTGTGAAAGGAATGCCATTTCTCGGAAAACGGTGAGATGACCGCCTGCCGTAATGAACAGGTTATAATGGTTACAAGGTTATTTCTTAAATGGCAGAAAGAAAAGGACGTACGTTGTCATATTATATGGAATTTGAGAGAGAAACAGGCGGATATTTTCCAATTTCACACTTGTAGGGATATGGGAGAGTCTGTATAATGAAGAATATCTTTTTTAAGATGGTGCGGGTTCTTGCTGTTATCGCAGACAGCGGAACCGGCAAGGCGGCTTCTGCCATGTTCGTTTAAGAAAGATGCAAGAGGAAGTCCGTCCGGACAAAAAGATAAGTAACTGAGAAAACAGCGTACAGGAGGATGCAGCGTGGGCAGAGAGAAGATCGTGGTGATCGACTTCGGCGGCCAGTACAACCAGCTGGTGGCGCGCCGGGTGCGGGAATGCAATGTGTACTGTGAGATCTATTCCTATAAGACGGATCTGGAGAAGATCCGGGAGATGGAGCCGAAGGGGATCATCCTGACCGGCGGCCCCAACAGCGTGTATGAGGAAGGCGCGCCTTCCTGCGGCAGGGAACTGTTCGAGCTGGGCGTGCCGGTCCTGGGGCTTTGCTACGGGGCCCAGCTGATGTCCCATGTGCTGGGCGGCCATGTCTGCAAGGCCCCGGTTCGGGAATACGGCCGGATCGAGGTGACCGTGGACCAAAGCAGCAAGCTGTTCGGCGATGTATCGGAGAAGACGATCTGCTGGATGAGCCATAACGACTATATCGAGAAGCCGGCTCCCGGCTTTCGCGTGACTGCCCATACGGCGGACTGCCCGGTGGCCGCGGCGGAATGGGCGGAGCGGGGGCTTTACGCGATCCAGTTCCATCCGGAGGTGCTGCATACCCGGGAAGGCTCAAAGATGCTGCATAATTTCGTCTACGAGGTTTGCGGCTGCGCCGGCGACTGGCGCATGGATTCCTTCGTGGAGACCAGCATCAAGGCGATTCGGGAGAAAGTCGGAAGCGGCAGGGTGCTCTGCGCCCTGTCCGGCGGCGTGGATTCCTCGGTGGCGGCGGTAATGCTGGCCAAGGCTGTGGGTGATCAGCTGACCTGCGTGTTCGTGGATCACGGCCTGCTGCGGAAGAACGAGGGCGACGAGGTGGAGGAGGTATTCGGCCCTAACGGTCCCTACGACCTGCATTTTATCCGCGTCAACGCCCAGGAGCGCTTTTACAGCAAATTGAAAGGCGTGGAGGAGCCGGAGCGGAAGCGGAAGATCATCGGCGAGGAATTTATCCGCGTCTTTGAGGAGGAAGCGAAGAAGATCGGCAGGGTGGATTTCCTGGTGCAGGGAACCATCTACCCGGACGTGGTGGAGAGCGGCCTGGGCGGCGAGTCCGCCGTGATCAAGTCCCACCACAATGTGGGCGGCCTGCCGGACTATGTGGATTTCAAGGAGATCATCGAGCCGCTGCGGGAACTGTTCAAGGACGAGGTGCGCAGGGCCGGCCTGGAGCTCGGCATTCCGGAGAAGCTGGTGTACCGCCAGCCATTCCCCGGCCCGGGCCTCGGCATCCGGATCGTCGGCGAGGTGACGGCGGAGAAGGTGAAGATGGTGCAGGACGCGGACGCGATCTACCGGGAGGAGATCGCCGCGGCGGGCCTTCCCCACACGCCGGACCAGTATTTCGCGGCCCTGACCAATATGCGCTCCGTCGGCGTCATGGGCGACGAGCGCACCTACGACTACGCGGTGGCGCTGCGCGCCGTGAATACGGTGGACTTCATGACCGCCGAGGCGTCCCAGATCCCCTGGGAGGTGCTGCAGCGGGTCACCAGCCGGATCGTCAACGAGGTGGCCCATGTGAACCGGGTACTTTACGATATTACCTCGAAGCCGCCGGGGACGGTGGAATTTGAGTGATGAAATGGGATTGAAAAAGCCGGTGTTTATGCGGGCTGCAAGCAAATTTGCTTAAGTATTGGCAACGA
>CANQBX010000146.1 GCA_947589095.1 uncultured Lachnospiraceae bacterium | reverse complement strand
TCATGCAGGGCCAGCCCGCGCTCCCGGGCCATGTCCACCAGCTCCTGCGACTGCGCAAGGCTGACGGTGGACGGCTTCTCCACCAGGACATGCTTCCCGCATTCCAATGCCCGCTTCGCCCAGCGGTAATGCAGGGCCGGCGGCTGCGGGATGTAGACCGCGTCGATGTCGGGGCGAGCCAGAAGGGCCTCAAAACCGGCCTCCGCCTCCAGCCCATACTCACCGCAGAACTGTTTCAGCTTTTCAGGGGCGTATTCCTCAGCTATAGCTATAACCTTAATTTTGTCCAAAAATTGAACCGCCGGCATAAACCGGCGGTACGCGATATCAGAACATCCGATGACTCCTAACCTTACCATCGCCATCTCCTTGTACTGAAATATTATTACTTATTAACATTAAATACAAATAACATAATGGCAGAAGAACAAACTCACATTTTATATAATAATATGCCGGCAAATTATCGATGAAAAACTATTCACCTTGTATTGAAATACATATAGGTTGGCTCTCTTTACCATTAACGATACATTTAAACTTGGAATAATCAATATGTGTAGTTTTAGATAATGCGATAGTCTTATCTTCATCTTCCACGTTAGAGGTAAAGCGTATTACATACCACAGTCCAGGATTTATTTTCAGATTTCCAGTGTCAATTTTATACATCTCATTATCTCCAACATCTTTCATTGGTATATCTTTTTCGTAAACGACATTTCTTGTATCTTTTTCAAGTAACTCCACTTTAAATACAGCATTATCATCATAATTTCTTTTCCATGTTATTGTTCTAAACGCTAAAGCGGAAACTGAACTGACATTCAAATAAAGCTCTTCCTCCACCGTTGTTGCGTTAGTTAATGAAACCACTCCTCGATTGTTAAAATCATTATTCAGCACAGTCCCCGGCTCACATAATTTTAGTATTTGTTCAGCAGAATTCTTCAGTAATATGTACGGCCGTTCGCTTTTATATACTTTCCCGGAATATTCCAGATAAACGTTCACCTTATACTCAGCATCTGCCATCTCATTTTCAGGAATCAATAGTAAAAAAGAGCCATTTTCATAAATATCCAAGGCCCTCCCAAGGCTATCTACGGGTTTTGCAGAGGCCACTCTTTGCGGCACTTTATATATTTTCTCATTTCCGTTGTTTTCCAATCCTACATAATATCCACAGGAATCTGCATTTACATCCAATAGATTTCCATATCCGAATATGTGAATATAATCTCCTTGTTCCGATAATTTGCAATCTGTTATACAGGCATTCATATTGTCACTTACTTCCGCATCTTTAAATTTCTCTTTATCCTGCAACAATTGAATTTGATCCTGCGTTGATTCATCATACAAAACCGAAACTACCGACATTTCATCCGTATTACTTGCCTGATCTCCAATTTGGTACGTAGTAACTGCAAAAATTCTATCCATTGTTTCGCTTGACACCCAATCGTGATAGCAATAATATCTATCTCGTTTCTGGTTTTCGCTTATGGTAAAGATATCTTCGTTCTCATCGCTCCCATCAATAGCATTTAATAATGTTCCTGGCAAATCATCATATGAGATTGGCGCCTTAGATATTTTAAATTCATCTCTGCAATTAAACGGTTTAATCATTAATGTAGGATTCTGCCTTTTATTATAACTGCCATGATCTCCCAGAACTATAATATATGAATTGTCATATACTCCATAAGAATCTAGTTGCTCCATAAAAGCTTCCAGAATATTAATACAGCCTTTCATTGTCTGTATCGCGGTTGTGCCATTAGCATCTTCGGTCAAATCCTCTTTTAATACCCTCGGTCCGTGGCATCCGAAAATATGCAACAGCTTATATTGCTTTTCATTAACAAGAGAAATCTTTTGGTTACAATAGGCATGATAAAAATCTAGATTATCATTTTGATATTTATCCTCTACACTGGCAAAATTAAAGGCATTCGATGTGAGCCAAAATAATTTTTTCATAAAATGAGGCGCATAGCGAAACGATACCAATCGATAGTATGTCCTGGCAAATCCCCATATATCTGTTATTTTTTCTCCATTCTTTTCCACATTAATAATATATTCTGCTTCCGGAGAAACTGCCTTCTTCATAGCGGTATATATACCAATATCATAATTTTCTTTCTGTAATTCATCCAGTACGGAAGATTGCAGATATGCCTGATTTATATAATTATTATAAGACTGTTTATTGTCATACGGTATTCCAGTAATAATATCCGCAAGAGCTGTTACCGTCCAGGGAAATTTTCCACTTGTGTTGTTAAAATATGTAAATCCTGTTAACTTATCCGCATATTCCGGTTCTTCTTCAAGAACTGCATTCATCATTTGTGCATCACACTCATCTACAACAAAAACGATGATATTTTTATCTTTTGAAAAGTCCAAAAGATAATTATCAGTAATAATAAATTCACTAATTGTATTATGAAACCCAGATGTAGTTATCCCAAGACAAACGATAGTAACGATTTCTATACCAATAATGAACAGGGAAATCCATTGACATATTTGTAATATTACTTTTTTAAATATACAATTTAGTACAAAAGGGGCTGCAATACATAATAACCAGATTAACAAATTAATTATACTATAAACTTTGTAATTGTCCCATGCTATTTCTTCCCCGTTTAACAATCCATAATTTATAGGCATCCAGTTTCCTTGTATATACAGAGCAGTACCGAGTCCAAATATTAATAAAATGCCATATCGGCTAATTTTTTCGGGCAGAATGTATAATATAACCGTTAATGAGCCGAATAACAGCAAAAATGCCGCCGCGCTATATGATAAAATATTGGCTAAAGAAAAACTGAATTCATTGATATTTGAAGAATAGATATCAATAACTCCAAATATAAAATATGTTCCCAATAATAACGCCACTGGTGATACGATTTTATATATACGTTCTTTTTTATTCATAGCATCTCATCTTCTTTCTGCCACTGTACACAAAACATTGCATGGCTCTAACTCACTAGAAATTTCATCCGTTTCAATAACAGCAAATTGTTTAGCTTTTTCAGCTGTATCTATATCAGACTGGAGAAGTAAAATCTCAGAGAGATCTTGCTCATTTTGTTGATTAATATAAAAATGAAGATAATAACTATATCCCGGCTTAACTCTTATTCCATCAAACGATATCCTATAAACAGCGTTTTGCGACAGGGCATTCGCAAAAGCCGATTTTTTTGCTACCACTCTCCCGGAATCGCCGTCCACAAGTTCAATATATAGTTGAGAGACCTCCGCCGAATTCGACGCCTTTACTATCGGCTGGATTTCTATAAAATCAAGATGACTCCCTTGGGGAGTGTACATTTGCCATAAAGAATTCTCCTGATTCACATGGACTGCTAAATCCTCATTTGTATTAAGCGTATAAGTTGAGACATTGAAAGTAAACCAACAATATATATAGATTGCAAGTACCATTGGAGACAAAGCTATATATATAATTCTAGTTATGTTAAGAGGTATTTTAACATTAAGCTTCTGCCTTAGACTCCATCCACTATAAATATTCATATAAATTGTCAACGCAAAATAGCAACTATATATTATCATCCCTACAGAGGCAACTTTCGGTATATATGTTTCCAATAAGGTATATAAAGTTTCCCAATTCCCGTGTTGGTTAAAATACAACCTGAGTAAGGATGGCCTAAACTCATAGGCATTTGTATTTTGAATATTAACAAAAAAGCGCAAAAACTCTAAAATCGCCAACAAAAATAGCCCTGATTCTACATCTTCCTTTTTCTTTCCACTAACAATAACCGTGCATACCAATAAGGGAACCGTTATATAATGTCTATAAAAATGAAACCATGCAAAAAGTCCTATTCCAACCGATAATAATATAGACGGATAAAAAAGTAATGAAAACTCCATCTTTGAATCATTATCATAAGTCTCGACAAAATAACATCGTATGTACACAAACACAATTAATAACGCAAAAGCTGAAACACTCCCAAAACCTGTTGAAAATGTTGTCCTCGCAAAAAAACGTCTTACATGAGTATTAATTGTGAGAATCTCTCCCAATTTATAGATACCAGTTTGAGCTATATAAGCAACATCTGAGATTCCGCACAGATGCGAAAGCAATATATTCGGTACTGTATAAAATAATATATATAGCCCAATTTTTAATAAATTCTTTTCTATAATAAAGAGAACAGCTAAAATCGGCACCAACATAAAGGGACACAGTATTACCGATAACCCCAAGAAGAAAAGTCCCAGTATTTTTTTTCTACGTAATAAATAATATAATCCTGCCATCATACACATCATATATACAATCTCATCTTGACCTGCATACCCGACTGATATATATAACGTAACAGCACCTAAAGAAAATATAAATGCATATTTCGAAAGCTTATGATCATCTACAAACAAATGTACTGTTTTCCCCACAAAAACTGCATTAAAAACTGCGCATATAACAAGAAATAATTTGGACCACGCCAGACAAATCGGCGTAAATACATTATAATTCTCATTCCAAAAATGCGTTAACCAAATAGGGAAATTCCAAATTGCCCAGGGAATCAAATAAGCAATTCCATAAGTACTACCTCCATGTACTGCTTTTCTCAGATTTTCGGCAGTCACCAGAAAGTACTCATTCAACCTACCTGTAAAAAGAGAATCCCATATCTCAACGCTCCATACGGTCAACGTTCCAAAATCCGAATAATCAAAAAGCACACATCCAGATAATAAAGTAACAATAATTATTAAGATATCTACATTCTCAATAATCTTACGCTTTTGTATCACAGAATCTTTCATCTTTTCCCCATTCCTCCAATCCATAATATACATTTTCCGTTTACTTTCCTAACAAAAATTCTCATCAACTCAAACTCTCTCCGCATATCATGTTTTCCCGGACACGCCCCATCACTATCTCAGGCGTCACTTTATACATGCACTCCGGTTCTGCCAACCCACGGAAGCATTCA
>CANQBX010000145.1 GCA_947589095.1 uncultured Lachnospiraceae bacterium | reverse complement strand
TGTGTCTTTCTTTTCTTTCTAAATGCCAGCCGCGTCATCGCGGCGCAGATCGGCGAATTGCAGTGGACCAGATCGAAGTCCTCCCCCGCGAGCCTACGCAGCTGGCGGTAGGACCTTAGCTGGCCGGAGATATTGGAAAGCTTCCGGCTAAAGTCGATCTGCACCACCCGGCAGCCCAGCGCCTCCATTTCCGTCCTGAAAGCCGTCAGCCTGGAGAGTGGGCTGGAGTCCTCGGTAGCGCTAAAGTTGGCGGCCAGTGTAACCTCGTAGCCGGCCTCCAGCAGGAGGCCTATATTTCTTCGATTGAAGTTGTCCAGCATGGACGCCACGGAAGCAGTCATCAGTGCTTTCTTCATTTGGCTTAGTCCTTTTCCTTCTTGTTTCCGCCCCCGGCAGCCGCGCGATGCGGTCTGCCCGAAGTGTGTCTGACGCGCGGTGCGGCCTGCCTGAAGTGTGTCTGACGCGCAGTACGGTCCGCCCGAAGTGTGTCTGTCGCGCGGTGTGGCCCGCCTGAAGTGTGTCTGCCGCGCAGTACAGTCTGCCTGAAGTGTGTCTGCCGCGTGGTGCGGCTTGCCTGAAGCTGCGTCTGCGCCTCGCCGGCTGGCGGACGCGGCGGCTTTAGCTTTAAACGCCGCCTTATATGGCTGCCCGCTTCTTAAGGTCCGCTTCTTCATCCGTGCGTCTGATCATATGACTGTCAAACTCCACGCCGGTACTCTGACCGAACATCTGTATGCCGACGCACACCGCGTTCTTCTTCACACGCCACACGACGCCGGACGCGCCGGCGAATTCGCCGGCGACGACTTTCACAGGATCGCCGACCGAGAACCGTACCGAAAGCGGCCGGCTGTCTGCACCTGCCGGCGTTTCCATACTTCTGTAAAGCGCCTGCCCACTCATAGTTTCCATACTTCCGTAGAGCGCCTGCCCTTTCACATCTTCCTTCAGCAGAATTCCCAGCGCCACCACTTTCTCCCGCCCCAGCAGCCGGATCCGCGTCAGCGCATATCTCTTTTTATACTGGAACTTCACTATATGCTCCATGTATTTCCCGATCGGGCCGGCAACACGGCAGATATGACCATCCTCGTCCTTCTCGATCAGCGAGAGATGGATAACATGATCCTCAGACATCACATCCTGTAGGAACTCCTCTTCCTCTCTTTCGATCGGCAGGAAATCGTAGCTGCCGTCGGATATCAGCTTTGACATGGCAAGTACATTCTTAAGCTGGAAATACAGATCTTCCGGTTCTTCCGTTATAATAAAAACATAGCCCGGAAATAGGCGCTCGATGTGTATAACACTCTGCTGCTGCTTTTTCCAGACTCTCTCATAATATGCGACGAAACAATCGGAATAGATTTTCCGTGGTACAATCTTTCTTATCATGCGGACCAGCTTCTCTTCCTGCCCGGTCATCGTCTGTATTACATACCACATAAAGTCACTCCTTTAGTATACACCATGGCTTCAGGGTAAGCTTCGCCGCTTCGCAACAGCCGGCAATGCTATCCCGAATCCACAGTAAATCGTTTCACCCGATATAACCCCGTCCCGAACTAACGTAGCCATCAAACTCCCGTCAATTCCTCCGGTTTTGTAAGCGCCCTGAACGCTGCCCGAACACCCGGGCACATCTGTCCTTCAGACATCAGCCACAACGCCCGAACCGCATCCGTACCCCGACATCAGCCCTGACGCCGGTTCAAAACACCTTGCTATAATAACATGTTTTTTGGGAAATTTCAAGTCGGCGCGGCCGGATACAAATGTAAATAATTACCTGGCTATCTTCCGGATCCCTCCGGAAGCTCTTTCTTATAACCGCCGTCTTCGGCGACTGTAGCCGTGATCTGGCCCTCGGCTACGCCGTCTGTGCTCTCCTTCATAAAAAGGATCTTTACCGTCATCAGGATCAGCTTCAGATCCAGGCGAAATGAGAAATTCTCAATATACATCAGATCCAGCTTCAGCTTATCGTACGGCGTGGTGTTGTATTTCCCATAGATCTGCGCGTATCCGGTCAGACCGGCCCGTACCTTCAGGCGGTAATCGAACTCTGGCATATACTCCCGGTACTCCGCCGCGATCTGCGGCCGCTCGGGTCTCGGCCCCACCAGGGACATCTCGCCCTTCAGAATGTTAAAGAACTGGGGCAGTTCATCCAGCCGGGTCCGCCTGATGACACGCCCTACCGGCGTTACCCGGACGTCCTGTTCAGACGCCAGCCTGGCGACGCCGTCCTTCTCCGCGTCCTTTACCATACTGCGGAATTTGTACAGTTCAAATTCCCGGCCGCCCTCAGTGAGGCGGGTCTGTTTATGTATCACCGGCCGGCCGTCCTGGATCAGAATCGCCAAAGCGGTCAGAAGCATGAATGGCGACGACACCACGATACCGACCAGCGAAAGGATGATATCGGCAAATCTCTTCCCGAACCGCTGCTCGATCGTCAGCCCGCTGTTGCGGGAGAGAAGAAGCGGCGTGTCAAACAGGTGAATATCCTCGGATCCTCGGATCAGAATATCCGAAAGTTTGGGCAACACATAGGCCCGGATCGAACGCTCGAAGCAGTATTTCATGATATGATTCCGTTCCTGCGACGGAATATCCCCGATGATCACGCCCTCATACAGGCAGATCCTTTCGAAGACCTTGTCCATACCCTGGTCAATGTTCACCATCTCGCAGATATCGTACTTGTCTTCCCGGGTATTGATCTTATCCATCAGCCCGAAGGCCGGCCTGTCTCCATGAACCAGAAGCATCCGGCGCGGCGGGAATATCCTGCTGTACATCCACTGGAACAGCGTCGCCCACGCGGCGATCAGCGCCATCTGGAGAACCGTCATCACGATCAGCGGCCTGGCATTGACGAAATGCCGATCCAACAGACAGATCTGAACGTATGTAATCATATTGACCCATACAGTCGCAAGAATCTGCGAATAAATGATATCCCATTTTCTTAAATATCCCACCCGCAGACCGCCGTATGTCTGTACAAAAAAGAACAGAAGAACCGCATACAGCGCGACCATCAGCCAGCTTCCGCGTCTGAAAAACGGCAGTTCAATATTATCATTGTAGTACCCTACCCAGACGTTCCAGTAGACGAATACCTGCAGTGCGATCGCCGTGATAGAGGACAGAAACTTGATAATTCTTTTGTACGGATCTCTGTGAGCCATAATTTCTCATCAGTCTCCTAACTTACCCAATGAGCGTATCAAACCTTCGTACAGTATAGCACTTGCCCCCTGATTATGCAATGTTACCTTTTTCCAAGATTCTTAATTTTTTCATAATTATTTCCATTTTTTTGCCATCGCAAAGCACAGAAGCATCCACATTACCGGCGTGGCGATCGGCTGGTTAATGTTCACCAGAGCCTGAAAATTATAACAGATCACCGCCAAAACAGCCCCTATCACCAGCGGGTTCGCGAGCTTCTCCTTCACTGTGCTCCATACGGTGGTAGCCATGATCCCCACATAGGCCGCCAGCCCCATCGGGCCAATCGTCACAAAATAATGAAGGAATTCATTATGCGCGTTGTCATAGCGCTGATTATAGGTCATCACCATCTCCTGCATGTTATTCTGATACAGAACAATAGCCAGCGTATCCGGGCCGTAGCCGAATATCTTCTGCAGCGGTTTAAAATTCAGATAGTTCTCAACGGTAAGCCTCCAGACAAAGCCCCTCTGGGTTCCCCAGTCGTCGTTAAACAGCAGATAGCCTTTCAGCACCCCATACCGGTCCACATGGCCGGCAACATTCACATCATACAGGACAAATACAAGCGCTGCAGCCACGGCCGCAATCACTCCCCACCAGGCATATGTCAGCCAGCGGGGCAGATCGCGCTCATACACAGGCTTCGGGGCCGCGGGCTGCTTCTGCCTGCCTGACGCTCCCTTTTTTCCCTTCCCGGCGGTCTTCTCCGGCTTCTTCCCGACAGCCTCCTCCGGTCCCTTCCCGGCGATCTGCCCCGGTTTCCTCCCGGCGGCCCGCTCCGGCTTCTTCCCAACAGTCTGCTCCGGCTTCTTCCCGGCGACCCGCTCCGGCTTCTTCCCGGCGGTCTTCTCCGCACCGGCCAGACGCGGCAGATATTCGGCCCCGTAAAGAGCCGCGACGATCAGCCACAGCGCCACCACGACCACCGGCAGTCCCGAGAAGCCGGCCAATATATGAAAAAGCCCCTCCAGCTGAACGCCATGATCTCCGAATACCCGCAGGATCGTCGCGATCCCCAGGACAGACGAGAAGAACATCGCCAGGAGAACCACATATTTGCGAACTCCCTTCCTGCTCCGGAACAGATACAGCGGAAGCAGCCCGTAGAACGCCGCCAACGACAGATATGCATTATCGCTCTCCCCCATCATCAGCGCGACGAGCGCCACCACCGTGCACACGCCATACCATATATTCTCCGCGGCTCCGCTGCACGCGGCAAACAGGACGCCCGCCACAGCCATCACCATCGCCACACAGGCCGTGTACGTATTGATATTGCCTATAGTGGACGTGAACATATACCGCTGTTCCGGCCGCATCTCCGCCTTAAACCGCAGAATATCCATATCAAAAAAATCCGTGATCCCGAACAGGCACATCAGCATCCCCGCCACAAGAAACGCTTCGATATGCCACCGCTTCGGTTCATAATTCCTCGTAATACAGAAATAAACCGCCGTATAAAGCACCATAAGAAACAGGCCGGTAAATCTCCCCTCATTTCCCCAGAACGCCTCGAACTTATACGGTGAAAGCACCGTAGAGACCGCCGCCACCGTAATAAACGCGATCACCATCCAGTCCGTCTTACTGAGTCCCTTCGCCCATTCCCTGACTCCCCTCTTCCGGTCCTGCTCCTTCTGCGCCGTCCGCTTCTCCAGCCGGGCATATCTGTACACATAATACCCGCCCGTCAGCACGATCAGCAGGATCGAACACCCGCAGTAATAATAATACTTCGTATCCAGGATGTTAAAATAATAATTCTGAAATACAAGTAACTGCCCGAAAAGTATTGCCACCACAAAAATATCTGCGATAATAGAAGGAAAGGATCTCTTCGCCTTCCCCGAATAATTCCGTTTCATGCGTAACATCTCCTTCAAACGTAAAACCTGGTGGCATTATTATATCATACAAGCCTTCCAACGACAACCTGCATTCTCCTCATTTCCATAGCCATTTACACGCTCTCCGCCCTCCAACTTGCGATAATTTCCATTATAGGAAGTATAATTAACCTCGTAATGTAACCAAAAAGGTCCTTACATAAGGATCAAAAAAGGAAA
>CANQBX010000144.1 GCA_947589095.1 uncultured Lachnospiraceae bacterium | reverse complement strand
GCCTGATGCTTTTTTATGAGCTAAAGTATTGATTTTTCAAGGTGCGAACCCCATTTTTAATATGGGAAGTTTGAGTTACGGAAAAATAGCGTCGCATTTTGGCACATTGCATCCGCGCAGATTCCACCCGATTATTCCCCAAAAATATCCCAAATTCCCCCAATTTTTCTTACAGGACAATTCCGTAGCGATTACGGAACAATTCCGCAGCGATTACGGAACAATTCCGCAGCAAATGGGAAGGCTCTAAAATATACGGGCGCCGGATGTCATCTGAGAAAACATCCGGCGCCCGCATTTCTCTGCCTGTTTCGATTATTCGGAGAGTGTGTTTCTTTTTCGGATTCCCCTGACCTAACCTTCTTTATAAAGTCCGTACTCCGGTACCTTTATCTCCCGAATGTACCTGACCGACTTTATTACGACCGGAATGTAGAGAACCACTATCAGCAGATATCCGACGCTCGCAGCGATACCCATACCGCCGGCGTTCACATAGGCTGTGTCGCCCGGAGTCCCGCTCTGCATGATGCTCACCTGGAACCCAACGAAATCATTGATCATATGTACCAATGCAATCGCCCAGAAATTATGCGCCTTCAAATAGATGACCGCCAGAAGAAGGCCAAATATTCCGGCCTGCAAAGACTTCCCGATCGTCTGAATGATTCCTAACAGATCGTAGCTGCCGCCCAGAATATAATTGATGACGTGGAGCACTCCGAAAATGATGGCGGACAAAAGCACAGCGCCCCACAGGCCGTTCTTTGTCCCTCCCATTTTCCTTAAGAGTCCCTGCAGCAGAACCCCTCTGAACAGCGCCTCCTCAAAAATGCCCACAGAGAGCGCAAGGATGAGGTTTCCGATCTCCGCGCTGAGAAATCCATCCGGAATTCCGTACTTTACGACAGCCGCCACCACCGCGGACATCGAGAGGAGCCCTGAAATAATCAGAACGTACACGCTGCTGCGCAGTGTAAAGCCCATCCCCTCCTTCACGGTGCGGAGGGATTCCTTCGCACCCATACATACCATGACGCCAAGCAGAAAAGCGCCCAGAATGAAGCGGACCAGGATCATATTGAGAATGGTCTCCTCATAGGGAAGATATTTCATCCCGCACCATCCGATCAGGAAGGCGGCGGCCGTTACCGGTATGAGATTCTTCCGCATCATCTTTTCTATTTCATTACCGTTCTTACTCATCGACATCTTTCTCCTCCATTCGTTCGAGCTGGGCGCGGCTTTTATATCTCCAGCGCCTCTTCTTCCTTCACCGGCTGCCTTAGCGTCATGTCGTCATCGCGCACGCGGGTAAATTCCACTGTCTGCCGGATCTCTCCTGCTTCTTCCGCTTCCTCGACAAGATCATCAAAATTCATCGCGTGCCGCGTCGTACCATTGTGCCCCTGCGGCGCCGGCGCCTCATTCTGCACCGGTTCATTCTGTCTCGCCGGATTCTGCACAGGCGGTGCCGCCTGTGGCGCCTCGTTCCATACCTGCGGGGCTTCATTCTGCACTGCCGGTTCCGCGTTCTGCACCTCCGGGGCCGCCTCATCCTGCGCAGGCGGTGCCGGACGGTTATCCCCCGCGGTCATCAACCTCTGATTTTCCGGCTGCTGTCTCTCCCGAACGGCCCTGAGATCGTCCCATGACTGAACCGGCAGATTCTGCGCGATCTTCAGGCTGTGGTCCAGCTTGACCAGCGGCTCTCCTGCCTCCAGAAGCCTCGCATTCTCCTGCTGTACGCCTGCCTCCAGCCTCGGCTTCAGATCCTCCCGGATCCTTTTCATCCGCGGAATTTTTTCCACATCATCAGCGAACATTTCCTCTGTCTTTTCCGCGTTGGTCATGCCGTCCTCTTTCCGCTTCATCGCGCACGCGTTCAGATCCAGCCGGATCGGAATGACTTCCAGATCCCATTCGCCCGCTGCGTCCATCTTATCCGCTTTTGCATACGGATCCGCCTTAAGCCGGGCCATATCGATCATGTGGCCGCCGTTCACCATGGCGTTCAAAAGGATCCTGTTATAATTCACCGGCCCCTGGCCTTCCATCAATCCGTCCGCATATTCCTTCAGGGACACCCCGTCCACGTAGAAAAGGTTCTCCGGATCCATGCCCAGAATATTCCTGGCTTCCGGCGCCGCGACGGCGGAGTGAAGCAGGCCGGACACAAATAACAGCGAAAACTCGTCGAATTGCGTAAAGTCCTTCTTGGACATATTCATGTACTGCGCGGCAGACGGCGGCAGCTTTAAGCCCGCCGACATATTCTGGATTCTTTTTCTCAAAAGCCTGCGGTCAAAATCCTGCAGCGACTCCAGGGCGTCGTAGTCCAGACCCGAGAACGACGCGCCGGCGATGTTCATCATCTGGCCTCTCAGCTCTTCCCCTCTCTTCCGCCAGCGGGCGCCCTCGATATCCATATTATTGCCCTTCATCGCATATTGTTCCCGGGCGGCCGCGGTCGGGTAGCGGTTATTGAACCATTCCGGATAATGCTGCGCCTTGAGAGCCACCGTCTGCGACAGCCCCTCATATATGTGCAGCTTCAGCATATCCTCCGGTTTGCTCAGGTTCAGATTGTCCGGATCGAATTTATCGACAAAATCGGCCATTTTGTCCAAATATTTCGTCCGCTTCTCCATATCCGGAGAATAGAAGGCCCTGACCATCTCCTCCATCTCCCGCTCGAAGCTGCGATCCCGGTCGATCAGCGAAAGATTCTCTTTGCCGAGCAGGAACATACAGGCCATGGGCTGAAGATCACGCGGATCCTTATCCGCGTATTCCGTTCCGAGTTCTTCACTCACAGCGCTTACACACCGTCCTGTAATTCTCTTGCTTCTCGTCAGCAGGTCCATTGTGTTCAGGAAGATCCGATCCTGTATGCCGTCAGCAATCTCCTTATCCAGCCTCTCCGAAAGGCCCTCCTGCAGAGCCGTAAGCTTCGGATCGCTGTACGCCTTTTCCGCTTTCTCCTGGCGGGTCTTGCACTTAAAGGGTCCCCAGTTAAAATAAGTACGGTGAATATAGCCGTAGCTCTTATCATTTTCAATATCCGGCTGGCATTCCCGAAGATCCAGGCTGACCGGATGCACCGTCACCTTGTAGCCGTCGCTCTCCCTGCCGGACACCTGAGCGAGCGAGATCCGATTGGTTCCTTCCTGCATCGCCCGCGCCAGGTACGCGCCGGAATAAGCGCTGACTGCCTCCTCCGTACGCCGGTTCTCAGGAAGATGCGCCATGGTATACTCCCGCAGGGACTGACCGTTGATGAAGATCAGATCCTCCTCATCCATCGTCTGGGCTGCCTTTCCGCCGCGTATCACGCTGCCGTGTCGTATCCCTTCGGGCGTTAAGGCTTCGTAAATATTCTGCACCATCCTCCGGCTCAGATCGACATCCGTCTCCGGAAGCTGGTCAAGATTGTCATCCTTAAAATCCGCCAGACTGCTGAGTACCGCGGGAACACGCAGCGTCACGCCGGGAACCGTCTCTCCGGCCGTCATATACTTCCGCGCGAACTGGGCGTTTAACTCCTCCGTCATCGGAGCCAGATACTCCGCCGCCGTACGGTCGGTGCTGATATCTGCAATCTGCCTGGAACCCCGGTAGCGATCCCGCCGGTCATCGTCGCTTATAATGCCTCTCATCCCCAGATCGTTAAAATAGCCTTCCATGGCGACCTGCATCCGCTGGCTCAGCGCCCGCGCCTGATTCATCTGTACGCGGAAATGATCCTCCTCGTCGGAATACTGTCCGATAGCGGCATGATAGACCCCCGGATACTCCGCCCGCAGGTCGCTGACGTGCTGGTATGTCTGGCTGAGCAGGAAAAACCTGCGGACGTCGTCCTCATCTTCCGCGGTCAGGCTGTCCATCTGCGTATTGTCAATGAAATGGAACACACTGGCGACCCATTTCTCCCGGTTCGTCCGCGCCTTCTCGGCTTCCTCGGGCGTCGCCGCCTTTCCGGAAAAGTCCCGAAGAATCTGACGGTAGGTGTCCTCGTATTTTCGTTCCGGCTCTGTCGCATGCCACTGGCCGTTTTCGTATCTCGTCCCTGGTCTGTACATCCGGGAATGCTCGATCTCCTCGATCGTAGCCATCATCCAGAAGAGCTGCGGATCGACCGAATACGGATTCCTCTGCAGTCCCTGCTCTCTCTCGGCCTGAATACCATTTTCCCTCTCCCAATCCTCACGGATCCCGCCGCTCTGCTCTCTCCTGTCCAGAAGCTCCTGAAAGATTCTGTCGACCGCATCCATGTCATCCGTAGTTACCCTTGCAGTACGTTCGTCAGCCATTTGCTCCTACCCCCTGTTTCATCGTCATATACATCTTATGCCGTCATTAGCGCCTTAAGGAAACGGCCGCATTCCGTCCGCCGCTTCCCTAAAGCGCAGATCTGAACGCAGATCGCCGCCCTCATTGAACATCGCCTCGCCGTCCTCCGGATGGCACACCACCGCGGGAAGATTACCGTACAAAATCTCGTACTTTATTTCTCTTACCTACTCCTTTTGATGATTCCGTCAGGACAACCGGATCCCCATTTCCCGCCGGCACACGTCCGCAGAGAGCCTGTGAGTCATCCGCATCATCCCCGCTTATATTATCCCATCTCGACTGACGTCTCGATGGGGATACTCGTCAAACGTCGATTGACGCAAGCGTCATCGACTCTTTCCTCGTTATTATACCATAATCCGTCAGAATGCGTTTCCGATTTTTAGGTAATTCCATTGATTTTTAGGTAATTCTTGCGCAATCCGCCCCGAAGTTTCCAAAACATGTTCCGTATCCGGGAAAATGAGGTATATTTCTTTAGGAAAGTATCCGATTCTGGGTAGACAAAAAAAGCGGCCATTTTCGGGAAAATAAAAAGAGCTCCCGGCCGGATTCGAACCGGCGACCTACGCATTACGAATGCGTCGCTCTACCAGCTGAGCCACGGAAGCATCTCTTTCTCAAAAAATGCTCTGAATGTTTTCATCCAAAGCACCTTTGATGACCTCGCCGGGAATCGAACCCGGGTTTACGCCGTGAGAGGGCGTCGTCTTAGCCGCTTGACCACGAGGCCTTAATTTTAATCGAGGCGACGGGATTCGAACCCACGGCCTCTGCGTCCCGAACGCAGCGCTCTACCAAACTGAGCCACGCCTCGATACCTTTGGTAGTATAATACGGATCTTCTGAAATGTCAAGCGCTATTTTCACTTTTCTTCATCATTTTTTGAGGGGTGAAGTGAAAAGTTAACTTCCACTTCTGAGGGGCCCAAGTAGAAATTAGTCTTTCTCCAACCTCCACTTGAAA
>CANQBX010000143.1 GCA_947589095.1 uncultured Lachnospiraceae bacterium | reverse complement strand
CCGGAAGCCTTTATTCGTCATTTTATAGAGAGAGAAAGGGAGGAGCGGGAAAATGGATCTAAGTAAGCGGCTTTTTATCAGCGTGGTTCCCGGAGACACCTTCCTGGATAAACTGACGGGAAAGACCAAGGTCAGACTGTTTCTGGGCCTGATCGTTCTGCTGGTCGCCACCTGGGACATCCGCATCGTTCTTCCGGTGCTGGTGCTGGGGATCATCGGGCTGGTCTCCATTAAGCCCAACTGGCGGCTGATCATGGGGCTGATGGGATTTGTGGCGCTCATGAACCTGTTCAACCTGTTTTTGATCTGGATCGTTTCGCCGGATTATGGAAATGATATCGTTGGAGGCGCAACGCTTCTGGTCCGCTTTACCGACCGCTACAGCCTGTCGGCGGAAACACTGTGGCTGTTTATGGTGCGTTTCGTGAAGTTCATCTCCTCGTTTTTGGTGTCGCTGGTATTTATCCAGTCCATAACGCCCAGCGAGATGGCGGCCGGACTGTATGCCATCAAGGTGCCGTATAAGGTGGCGACGATGGTATCCATCGCGTTCCGCTACATTCCGGAGATATCCAGGGACTTTAACGACATCAAGATCTCCATGCAGGCCAGGGGAATGGAGCTGGATCCGAAGAAGACCAGCGTCATCGAACGACTGAAGCAGAATGTGGTCATTCTGGTGCCGCTCATGATTGTCTCCTTCGACCGGGTGAGCAATATCGCCAACGCCATGGATCTGCGCGGTTACGGCCGCGGCAAAACGCGGACCTATTATTCGGAGCATGAGGAGACGCCGAATGACCGTAAGATGAAGGTATTTTATATACTGGTAGCCCTCGCAGCGGTCGCGGTGATCGCGGGCAGGGTATTCTTCCCCGCGCAGCATGAGGTATGGGCTCCATGGATCTAGAATTACGGAATTATTTTGAAAAGCATATCGGGGGCTTGCAGGCGCTTGTCCGGATTCCGTCCGTCTATGACGCGGAATCCGTGAGCGCCGATATGCCCTATGGAAAAGGGGTGGCTGCCGCGCTGGATTATATGCGGCAGCTGGCCCTTTCGGACGGTTTTGAGGTGCTGGAGTACGGAGGGCACGCTATCGCCGTCCGGTTGGGGGCACAGGAGGATGGACAGACAGCAGTGGTGAGCCGTCCGGGGTTGCAGGAAGCCGGACAGACAGCAGTGGTGAACTGTCCGGAGCCGCAGGAGGACGGACAGACAGCAGTGGTGAGCTGTCTGGGGCCGCAGGAGGACGGACAGACAGCAGTGGTGAGCTGTCTGGGGCCGCAGGAAGATGGCCAGACAGCAGTGGCGTGCCTTCCGAGACCCCAGGAAGCCGGCCGGATCGACGTGGTTTCCCACCTGGACGTGGTGGAGCCGGGGACCGGCTGGAGCGGAGATCCGTTTAGCGGTGAGATCCGCGGCGGCCGCCTTTACGGCCGGGGCACCCAGGATATGAAGACCTCCGCTTACCTGACGTATCTGGCGCTTAAGCGTCTGAAGGAAGAGAGTTTTCCCGCCTGCAGAAGTCTCCGGCTCGTCTACGGCTGCGATGAAGAGCGGACGATGGACGACATGATTCATTATGTATCCCAGGCGGGCCTTCCGGATTTCGCCTTTACGCCGGATGGCTGCTTCCCTATGGCGATCGGAGAGAAGGGGGCGCTGATGTGGCGTCTTTCCGGGTCTTATCAGGGGCCGGTCCGCTCCATGGACTGCGGCGTGCAGTGCAATGTGATCCCGCCGGTGGCGAAAGCGGTGCTGGGAGGCAGCGCCGCGGATAATCTGAAGGTTCGTATGCGGGAACTGGGGGTCGACGGCAGCATCGAAGAAAAGGATGGAGCGGTTCTGGTTGAGGTCAGAGGGCGGGCGGCTCATGCGTCCAAACCGGAGGATGGCCATAGTGCCGCTGCGGATCTGTTTGCCCTGCTTCGGAAAATGGATCCGCTGGCGGATAATCTGTACCGCTGCTTTGCGGATCCCTATGGACGGGCATGGGCGGAAGTTCCGGAAGGCGCCGATACGGACTTTACCGTGAATCTGGGCGTTTTCCGCATTCGGGACGGCGTTTGCTACGGCGAAGTGGACGGAAGGTATCCGTTCGGCCTGCGCGCGCAGGAGCTGACCGAACGGCTTTCCGCGTGCTGCGCCCTGCGGGTCTCGCTGGATTATGACTCCGCGCCCACGATGAATGAAAAGGACGATCCGTATGTGGCGGCGATGCTTCGGGTCTACAGGGAGAAGACAGGGGATCTGTCGGAACCGGTGGTCTCCGGCGGCGTATCGTACAGCAAGATCTTCGGCCATTGCGTGGCCTTCGGCCCTGTGAGCGCCGATATGAAGAATCTCTGCCATCAGGCGGATGAAAGTATTGCGCTTACGGACTGTGCGAAGGCGTTTGAGATCTATTATGAAACTATGAAACAGCTTGCGCTTCTGCAGCGGCAGGCGGCGAAGACAGGAGAAATATAATGAAACCGTGTATCGTATGGCAGACGGATTTTGGCTTAAGCTGGGGGGCGGTGGCCTCCATGCGGGGGGTCTGCAAGCAGGTGGATCCGACTTTGGAATGCGTGGATATTACCCATGAGATTGAACCGTACAATATTCTTGCGGCTTCGCGGGAGTTGATCTATGTGGAACCCTTCTGGCCGAAGGGAACGGTCTTTGTCTCTGTCGTGGATCCGGGCGTGGGAACGGACCGGAAGGCCAGCGTGGCTCTGCTTTCGGACGGCAATTATGTGGTGACGCCGGATAACGGCACCCTGACCCATGTGTTTTATGAAGTCGGCGTACGGCAGATCCGCGAGATCGACGAGACGGTCAACCGCTATCCCGGCACAGAGCAGATCGCGGTTTTCCACGGGAGGGATCTGTTCGCCTATACCGCGGCCAGACTGGCGGCCGGCGTGATCACCTTTGAGGAGGTGGGACCGGCTTATCCGGTGGAGGATATCGTTCTCTTTCAGCAGGAGCTGATCAGGGCCAAAGCGGAAGATGGGAAGGTCACGGGCTTTGTGAGCAGCGTCAGCGACCCCTTCGGAAGCATTGCGCTCAATGTGCTTTCCGCTGACTTTAAGAAGGCGGGCTTCGTCCACGGGGACCGGCTGCAGGTAAGGCTGGCGTATCGGGGAGAGGTGTATTTTGACGAAGAGGTGCTTTATGCGAAATCCTTCGGCTTCGTACCCGTAGGGGCGCCGATCCTCTTTGATTCCTCGACCAATTATGTGGAGCTTGGCATCAATCAGGGGAGCTTTCGGGACACCTATCATGTGCGGGAAGGGCAGGAGTATACGTTCTCCATTACCGTTTCGCGCGGCGGTTCTGCCTGAGACGGTCCGGTGTATGTAAGAAGCGGACGCGCCTGTTCCTGGCAGCGTCTGCGAGAGTCCTGCTGTTTTGTCCAGAGCGTCTGCGGCTTTGTCTGGGGCGACTTGGTGTTTTATCCAGAGTGTCTGCGGCTTTGCCTGGAGAGTCCTGCGGCGGCACCTGGAAAAGGCTTGTTGCAACGCCTGAAAAAAGAAGGCTTGTATTTCCCCGGAAACGGGGTTATAATGATTGCCGAATATCTCAGAAAGAGGATGCGGCGATATGTTTATACTGATCTTTGCGGTGTGGCTTATCTTAAACGGGAAGATAACGCTGGAAATATGCGTTATCGGCCTTGTTTTGTCGGCCGCGCTTTTTTTCTTCCTGTGCCGGTTCATGGACTACAGCGTGCAGGCGGAGATCACTGTCTTTAAGCTGGCGCCGATGATGGTCCGGTACCTCTGGGTGCTGGTGCAGGAGATCGTGAAGGCCAACATCGTGGTGCTTGGGATCATCCTGTCGCCGGAGATGGAGCCGGAGCCGGCGCTGGCGTATTTTGACACGGATTTAAAGAGCGATATGGCAAGGGCGGTGCTGGCGGATTCGATCACACTGACGCCGGGGACCATCACGGTCTCCGTGGAGGGGAATACCTTCTGCGTCCACTGCCTGGACAAGAAACTGGCCGAAGGACTGGACGATTCGGTTTTCGTCCGTCTTCTCCGGGAAATGGAAGCGAAGGAGGCGAAACGGTGATGCTGGGACATGCTTATGAGATGCTTCTGGCTGGCACGATGATCGTGCTGGGGATCCTGATCATTGTCAGCATCGTCCGGTCGGTGCTGGGACCGGGGATCTCGGACCGGGTCATCGCAGTCAATATGATCGGCACGATCATTATCATGGTGATCGCCATCCTGTCGCTTTATCTGGACGAGGGATATCTGGTGGACGTGTGCCTGATCTACGCCATGATCAGCTTCCTGGGCGTGGTGGTTCTGTGCAAAGTCTATACCGGCGTGTATCTGCAGCGGAAGAATATGAAGGCGAACCTGGAGGCTGTGGAGGATAACCTGCGGCGGCAGGAGGAGAGCAGTTTTTCCGAGGCTGCCGGAATTGCGGCAGCGGTGGGACTGCCGGGGAGAAGCTCGACAGGAGAAGCTGAAATTGCGGCAGGACCGCCGGAAAAATCAGAGAACGGCATGACGGCTGAAGCCGTGCGGCAAACGACTGGCGGAACCACAGCGCTTCGTTCAGGGGCAGAGAAGCAGCCGAAGGAGGTGCGGTGATGGTCTGGGAATGGATCCGTTTCTTCGTGGTGGCCGGACTTCTTCTTGTGGGCATGTTTTTCGAGGTGCTGGCCGTGTTCGGCGTTCAGAAATTTAAGAAGGCTTTAAACCGTATGCACGCGGCGGCCATGGGGGATACGCTGGGAGTCCTGTTCATATTCCTGGGGCTTATCGTTATGCGCGGACTTTCGATGGATTCGCTGAAGCTGTTTTTAGTGATCCTGTTCTTCTGGCTGGCGTCGCCGGTCTCCGGCCATATGATCAGCCGTCTGGAAGCGATGACCAATCCGAACCTGGGTGAGATCGGCGTGATCCGCCTGGGAGAGAGAAAGGGAAACGCCGGCGGGACGGAAACCGATGGGACCGCGGCGCTGGAGAAGGAAACCGGCGAATCGGCGGCGCCGAGTAAGGAAACCGGCGAATCCGCAGCACCGAGTAAGGAAACCGGCGAATCCGCAGCACCGAGTAAGGAAACCGGCGAATCCGCGGCACCGGGTAAGGAAACCGGCGAATCCGCAGCACCGGAAAAGGGAATCGAGGAATCTGCACCATCGGAAAAGGAGAGCCCGGAATCTGCGGACCGGAAAGGAGGATGCGGAGAATGAAAGCATTTGAGATCCTGCTTTTGGTATCCCTGATCGTGTGCGCCGTTTCCGTGGCGGTGATTCGGGATCTTCTGACGTCCATTATCATTTTCATGTCCTACAGTCTGATCATGTGCGTGATCTGGGTGCTTCTGCAGTCGCCGGATCTGGCCATCACGGA
>CANQBX010000142.1 GCA_947589095.1 uncultured Lachnospiraceae bacterium | reverse complement strand
GATCATTACCAGAATATGAAACGCGTCATCGGCGCGTGTACTTCCACTGCCCACCGGGTCAGCGTGATCATGCCGTTCCTCTACGAAGGACGCCAGCACAAGCGCAGCAAACGGGAATCCCTAGACTGCGCCATGGCCCTGGAAGAACTGACGAAGATGGGTGTCGCCAATATCATTACTTTCGACGCCCACGATCCCAGGGTTCAGAACGCGATCCCCTTAAACGGATTTGACAATTTCATGCCTACCTATCAGTTCATGACTACCCTCTTCGAGCATGATCCGGACCTGATCATCGACAAGGATCATTTCATGGTCATCAGCCCGGACGAAGGCGCCATGGACCGGGCGGTTTATGTGGCTAATAACTTGAGCGTCGATATGGGCATGTTCTATAAGCGGCGCGATTATTCCCGCGTCGTGGGCGGGCGCAATCCCATCGTGGCCCACGAATTCCTGGGAGCTTCCGTGGAAGGCAAGACGGTGCTGATCATCGACGATATGATCTCTTCCGGCGAAAGCATGCTGGATACGGCCAGAGCCCTGAAGGACCGCAGGGCGGCGAAAGTGATCGTGTGCTGCACCTTCGGGTTGTTTACCAATGGACTAGAGAAATTCGACGAATTCTATGAAAAAGGCTACATCGATTATGTGATCACAACGAACCTGAACTACCGGCCGAAGGAACTTCTGGAACGTGAATGGTACCTGGAAGCCGATATGAGCAAATACCTGGCCGCGATCATTAACTGCTTGAACCACGATGTCACCATCGGCGGGGCGCTGTCGCAGACGGAACGGATCCAGAGGCTGGTGCAGAAGCGGAAATCGGATGGGTATGAGTATTTTCAGATTATACAGTAGTTGTATAGGGTTGTGAAAGATACGCGCAGGCCACCTGCTTCTCCTGAGGTTCAGGTTTGCTCGCGGGAAAAGTCTAAGTTCGCAGCGATTTGCTAAGGGCATTCCGAAAAATGGAACCAGCCTGGGTGCATCCGTAGGGGGAATTTACCGGTCCTTCCATTTTTCGGAATAACGCAAATCACTGCTCACTAAGACTTTTCGGCCGCTCGCAAAATTCACCTCAGGAGAAGCAGGTGGCCTGCGCTGGCTCTTCCGTGAACCAGGGGTGCGGACATAGACAATTTATATGTGAAAGGGTAATCTGCACCGAACCTATCCCGTACTTTATGCATTCAGGCAAAGAAACGCTGCCAGATTGCCTCTCTCTTTTCCGTGATACCGGTGCGAGAACAGATAATCCGGGTTGCATCGGGTACAGATGCCCGTAGTCTGAAGATGCTCTCGCTTTACTCCGGCCTCCAGAAGGATGATCTCGTTGGCGCGCCACAGATCCAGCTGATATTTGCCGTTCTCTTTTCCGTAATAGAGTTCCAGCCGGTATTTCTCGGCAAACGTTCCTCGAAATTCCTCGATCACTTCCGGGCCCACTTCAAAGCAGTCCTGGCAGATGCTGGGGCCGATGCAGCAGAGCACGTCCGCCGGATCGGTCCCGTATTCCCGTGCCATGGCCTGGAGCGTTACCTGCCCCATGCGCGCAGCCGTGCCTCTCCATCCGGAATGGCTCAGCCCGATGGCCCTGTGAACCGGATCCAAAAAATATAAAGGCACGCAGTCTGCATAGAAAGTGACCAGCGTGATCCCGGGTACATTCGTGATCAGACCGTCTACGTCGCGGTAATCCCGATTCTTCGTGACGCCTTTTCCGGCGTCTTCTTCCGTCACCTTCCGCACATTCGTCGTATGGGTCTGAAAGGACAGCACGAAACGCTGCGGATCGACGCCCAGCGCCCCGGCCATCCGCCGGAAATTCTCTGCCACGCGCTCCGGTTCATCTCCCCGGGTGACGGAGAAATTCGTCGAGGCGAATTTCCCGGTGCTTACGCCGCCGAGACGCGTGGAGAAGGCGTGGGCCACCAGGCCGGTCTCCTCCAGGAGCGGGAAGGCCAGGTACGGCATTTCCGGCTCCTCCTGCCATCTGACCTGCGGGACATTCCTTCCCGCTTTATACTGAAATGGAATCGTTCTTTCCATCCATTCTTCCTCCATGTCTGAGAATACCTTCACATGAATGCATTTTTACCGTCTTGCACGCTGTTTTCTGTATCCGCTGATCTGTACCGTCAGAACGCATCCGCGATCAGCCGCACCTCGCTGCCCAAAATTGCCACCACATCAAACCGGCACGGCGTATCCTCCGGATAATGGCGGCTGTACAGGTAGTAGGACGCCGCATGGCGGATTCTGGCCTGCTTACGCGAATCCACCGCCTCTTCCGGGTATCCGCTTGCACTGCTATGGCGGTACTTGACCTCCACGAAGACCAGATAACGGCCATCCCTGGCGATCAGATCGATCTCCCCATAGCGGTCCCGGTAATTCCGCTCCAGGATCCGGTACCCCTTTTCCTGTAAAAAAGCGGCGGCCATCTCCTCGTAACGGCCGCCTGTCGCGCGCTTATTTTCCATCCTCGTCCCCCGCCGCATCCGTTCTCTGCGGATGCACGAAATTTCCGATAAATGTCCTCCGGTGGATCGGACACGGTCCAAACGCACGGAGCGCCGCGATATGGGCCGCCGTGCCGTATCCTTTATGCTTCGCAAATCCATATTCCGGATACAGTTTGTCATATTCCAGCATCATATGGTCCCTGGTCACCTTCGCCAGAATGCTGGCCGCCGCGATGGACACGCTCTTTGCGTCTCCCTTGATGATCGGAACCTGCGGGATCGTCACCTGCGGGATCGTCACCGCGTCGTTCAGAAGGATCTGCGGCGTCACCGCCAAATGGCTGACCGCCTGGCGCATAGCCTCGTAGGTGGCCTGAAGGATATTGATCTCATCGATGCGTTCCGGGGACACGATCCCCACGCCATAGGCCACCGCTTTCTCCCGGATCTCGGCGAACAGCTCCTCCCGCCGCTTCTCCGAAAGCTTCTTGGAGTCGTTCAGATAGAGGATCTGACAACCGGCAGGCAGTATCGCCGCGCCGGCCACCACTGGCCCCGCCAGAGGCCCGCGGCCCGCCTCGTCGATCCCGCAGATAAATTCACAGCCGCCATACTGCTCCTCATACTGCCGCATGACCTGAAGACGCGCAAGCTCCGCCTCCAGCTTTTCTCCCTTCAGCTGCCTCATGTCTGTTCTCCTCTTCCGTTTATCCCATCTCCGGCGGCAGCTCCAGCGTGATCCGCCCAAGCCTGCCGCTGCGGAAATCATCCAGCAGAAGGTTCGCCGCTTTCTCATAATCCGGCTCACCGCCCTTTATCAGGCATCCGCGGCGCACGGCGATCTGCCGGAGTATCTCAAGAGCCGGAGAATTCTCATTCTCTCCGGATCCGTCTTCCCGCTCCGTCTCCCGTTCCGCCATTTCCGGCTCATCGTCCGCGGTGCCGTCCGCCCGGCTGTTTGCGTCCGTCTTAAGACCATACCGGCCTTCAAGCGTTCCCGGATACCTGTCTTCCAGGAAACGGATCAGCCGAATCGCCAGCTCCCCTTTATTAAGGATCTGATCGTTGATCGAACCGATCATGGCCAGATGAAGCCCTACGGTCTCATCCTCAAATTTCGGCCACAGAAGTCCCGGCGTATCCAGAAGCTCCAGGGACTTATTCAGCCGGATCCACTGATTGCCCTTCGTGACCCCCGGCTTATTGCCGGTTTTCGTGCACGCCCTGCCCGCGAAGGAATTGATGAACGTGGACTTTCCCACATTGGGGATCCCTACCACCATGGCCCGGATCGGTCTTCCGACGATGCCCCTGCTGCGGTCCCTCTCAAGCTTCCCGCGGCACGCCGTCTGTACCGCCGCGTTTACCTTCTTAAGCTGGGCGCTGCTTCTGGAATCGGCCTTTACGACCGTGCAGCCCTTCGATGCAAAATACCGCTCCCATGCCGCGTTCCCTTCTTCGCCGGCCAGATCCGCTTTATTCAGAAGGATCAGCCTGGCCCTGCCCGCGCCCAGGCTGTCTATATCCGGATTCCGGCTGGACGCGGGTACCCGGGCGTCCACCACTTCGATCAGCAGATCGACCAGCTTCACGTCCTCTTTCATGGCCCGCCGGGCTTTCGTCATATGTCCCGGATACCACTGTATATTCATGCAAAATACCCCTGTTCTAATTTACCGGCCCGATCTCCACAAGCGGAAGCACGCAGAACCACACCTTTCCCATGATCTGGGAACGCTTCACGTTGCCTATATTCGCGAAACGGCTGTCCTCGCTGCTGTCCCGGTTGTCGCCCAGCAGAAAATATTCATCCGCCTCCAGAGTCACCGGATTCTCGGCGAGTCCTGCCAGCGACACACTGCTTAATCCCTCGTCCGCCTCAAGCGGCTCTCCGTCTATATAAACCGTACCTCCCGTAATCTGCACGGTCTCTCCCGGCAGGCCGATCACGCGCTTTACATTCGTCCTGCGGTCCTCTCTCTCAAACACGACCACATCGAAACGGCCGGGATCGCCGAGATCATAGGCAAGACGGTTCATCAATACCACATCATCCCCCGAAAGCGTAGGCGTCATAGACTGTCCGGCGATCTTCACCTGGCTGCCGAAGGCATAGACGACGAACCAGGCGAGACAGATAACGACCACAATGTCTACGATCCAGTTTACGACCCTGCGCAGGATACTGGTCTCTTCCTGATAGAATTCCACTCTTAACTCCTGACCTGCAATTTCTCTGAAAATGCGGAAGGTACGCCGCCGGCGCTCTTCTCCGCCCGTTAACGCAAAACGAATCCTGCCCCCGCAGGCTTCTCCTCTGAGATAAGAAAGGGACAATAAATAGCTATTGTCCCTTTTCCTGCGATCACATCAATTATCTTACAAGCTCTTTGACTTTGGCGGCCTTGCCGGAGCGCTTCCTTAAGTAGAACAGCTTCGCTCTTCTTACCTTACCTCTGCGGACTACCTCAACGTCCGCCACAGAGGGGGAATGAAGCGGCCAGGTCTTCTCTACGCCGATTCCGCCGGATGTCTTGCGGACTGTGAAGGTCTCTCTCGCTCCGCCGTTCTGGCGCTTGATCACGGTTCCCTCGAAGATCTGGATCCTCTCGCGGTTTCCTTCCTTGATCAGATTGTGTACGCGGACGGTGTCGCCTACGCGGAATTCCGGTACCTTCTCCTTCAGCTGCGCAGCCTCGATGTTCTTGATAATGTCGTTCATGTGGATCTCCTTCCATCTATTTGATGTTCTTAATACGAGAATGTACCGTAACAGAGGACCATCGCTTATTTGTCACAATATGAGATTCTAACATATATTTCCTGCAAATGCAAGCACTTTTATTCCTCGAATGCACTTTTTTTCAGCAGTGAAGTGAAAAGTTAACTTCCACTTCTAAAGACCCCGGCAAAAAAGTTGCCGTTAGTGTTGCAGGAAAGGATA
>CANQBX010000141.1 GCA_947589095.1 uncultured Lachnospiraceae bacterium | reverse complement strand
GGGTTCCTTCTTGACAACGGTCTGGCCACCTATGTCTTGAATCCCTTGCGCACAAACCTTTACCGGAAAAGCCTCAGTCACAGGAAGACCAAGACCGACCGAGTGGATGCGCGGACGATTGCGGCTATGCTTCTGTCCGATGTGAGCCTCAAGCCCTACACAGACACATCATACCACAACGAGGAGCTAAAGTCACTAACCAGATACCGTTTTGACAAGGTAAAAGAGCGGGCAAAGCTCAAAACATCTGTTTCCAGACTGGTGTGTATCTTGTTCCCTGAACTGGAGAAACTGGTTCCCACGCTTCACATGGCCTCCGTTTATGCCCTGCTGTCTGAGTTTCCCGGGGCCGGACAGATCGCTAATGCCCACTTAACCAGATTAGGCCCTGCTGGACAGTGCTTCTAAAGGCCGTTACAAGCGGGATATGGCGGTGGAGATCCGGGATGCCGACAGGCAGTCCATTGGCTCCCAAATGCCCGCCAAATCACTGGAATTACAGCACACCATCCGGCTCATCCGGGAACTGGACACTAAAATCGATGAGATCGAATCCGCTATCCAGGCCATCATGGATGAACTGCAATCGCCTATCACTACTATTCCGGGGATAGGGTTCCGTATGGGTGCCATGATCCTTGCCGAGGTTGGCGACTTCTCCCGCTTTGACTCCCCAGACAAGCTGTTGGCCTATGCCGGGATGTCTCCCTCTACTTACCAGTCCGGTCAGCTCAAGAACTGCTACCCGCACATGGAGAAGCGCGGCTCTAGGTATCTTCGCTACGCCCTTTACAACGCCACCAAATATGTCTGTCTCTGGGACCCTACCTTTGCTGCCTACCTCGCCAAAAAGCGGGCCGAAGGGAAGCATTACAACGTTGCCATATCCCATGCCGCAAAGAAGCTGGTGCGCCTTATCTTTGCGTTAGAGAAATCCCGGCAGCCATATCGTATGACGACCTAATTTCCCCTCAATAGCCACCTGAGGCCTTTATGGGCCTCTGCTTTGCTATACCTTTTTCCAACCGCCTGCCTTTCCACATCTCCCTCATTTTGGGGGTTGACTTCTAATAGTTAATCTTTCTAATTGCATTCTTGCAAATGTTTATTTCTCAGTAGTTTTATCATTATCAACATATTCCATGATATCACCGACATCACATTTCAACGCACTGCATATTCGGAGCAATACGTCAGTATTCACATTTCCGCCTTTACCGAGTTTGGCAACGGATGTGGCGCTGATACCGCTCATCTCTCTTAAAGTCTTTTTATTAATTCCCCGGTCAATCAGAAGTTTGAATAGCTTGTTGTAGCTGAAACGCATTTGTATTACCTCCGTGTTTTCTCTCTTTCTTTGCTACATTTATTATTTCACATCATTTAAGAACCCGTACCGTGTATTCGGGATCAAGCCCTTTCCGAAAGTCTCAACGACCGCACCGTGCTTCTCGTATTCAAGAGAAGGAATGTGGTCAAGGTTCTCTATAATGATAAGCTGTCCCTCGTTCTGGTGATTCATGAAGTACCCGTAAAGTCCGGCTCTCATGCTTTCAGGCATGGTTTCATCCACACCGTCGTCAAAGCCGTGGAGCGGAGTATCTATGATGAAGACGTGCGGGTCAAACTTTGCGTTTTCGGCAAGATATTTCCGAAGCATCATAATCATCACAGTGTTTAGATAGGAATGGTATCCCTTGCCATGACTCGTTCCCTTATCCTCGCCGTTTACCTCAATGTCAAAGGTGGAGAAATTGAAATGTGCCTTCAGCAAGCCGGAATACTTGCATTCCTTCAAGATGCTGTCCGCATATTCTGACATTGTGGTAGCGAAGTCATCGCCAAAGTAATCCTTTGGATGATACTCAATTATTGTATCATCCTTCTTTTCGTTCTCCAAAGCCGTGAGGTCGTGGCTGAAATCATCGGCATAGGACTCAATAAGGGCTATCTCGCTGGTGATTCGGAGATACGCTTTGTATGCGTTTACGGTATTTGCCTGGTCGGTTTCCTGCGGACGAAGCTCAGTTTTTATTTTGGATTCCAATGCGTCCCGCTGGCGTTTCAGTTCCTTGCGAATATCAGCTTTTCTGTCTGCGACATCTTTTTCAGTCTCAGATAGTCCGGCAAGCTGTGCCATCATCCGTTCCATCTCAACCTTGGAAGATGAGATGTACGATATACGCTTTCTCGGTACTATGGTTCCTTCGCAATAAGGGCAGACCGTGGATTCCGGCACATCCTTATATGCCTCCTCGCCCTCAACAATCAGGGAGAGCCTCTGTATGTCCGCCTTGTACTGATCGCTCAGCCGATGATAGCGGTTTATGAGAACATCGCATTCTGCAGCCCGTTCCTCTGCATTGAGAATAGAGGCTAACAGCTTCTGACTTTCCGCAAGCGCAAGGTCTATCTTTCGCTGCGTCGCCTGCAGGGCGGCAGTAGCCTGCGCCATCTATCCCTCGACATCGGCACCGTCAAAAATCTGCAGGTCTTTCTCCAACTGCTCCTTACGGCTTGCCGCATTTTGTATTTTTCCGTTCACATAGTCCGTCACAGCTTTGCGGCGGGCTTTTTTATTTCCTTTTTCTCTTGCGCATCAGTCTCTGTAAAGGTTCTTCCCGTAATGAGGTAAAGAAGCGCCGACAGGAAGAGCGTGTTTTCCATGTACCGATGTTTCGGCTCCACAATCGAGTCGGCATCGTCGACACGACCTTCGTCCAGATAGAATACCCGGAGAAGGTTTCTCCATGTGAGTCTTTTTGCTTCAAACCGGGCGTTTGTGACAATCATGGTTTCCTGCTGGATGCCGATCAGCTTCAGCCAAACTTCATTCAGCGGAGGATTCTTCGCTCCCCTACGGTAGTTGACATCATAGATCCCACTGTCGATTCCACTGACGGTACTCGAAACATCGACTTGATTTTTGCCGACAGTGCGGCTCAGAATAACTTCACCCTCTGCATCGTTTGGAGCAACAATCATGGCCACTCCGTCATATTTTGCCGTTTCCTTAAAAGGCTTTTCCACGGAGCCGCCGAAAACAAAATCGATACAGTTTGCCACGCAGGTTTTTCCACTGTCGAAACGTCCTTGGATTATGGTCAGTCCTTTCCCGAAGGAAACGCTGGCATCACCCTTGGCGGCACTTTTCGCTATGACCTTTTTTATGTAAAAACCCGCCATTGCGCTACCACCTTAAAGATTTTGTAGACTGCCTGTTAATCTTGACAAACAGCTGAACGTCGCTGATATCTTTGTACTTATCTACTACAAGCCGCATCAGTTCCTTGTACCGTGCAGCGTATTCCGATTGAAAGCCTTCGCTCATCCTTCGACCTGATTCCGATACGGAGTAAAAAATTCCCGTATCATCATCCGAGGCAATTACAAGGCCATCGATCACAAGGTCTTTAATCGCAGTTTTCGTGAGATTCCGCCTTGCGGATAGTTCGCTGAATGCAAAGCCGTTCTCTCCATTCAGAGACCTATCCGCAACACCGAAGTCTTCACAATAAATCGCAATGAAGTCATATGCGGCAATCCTGTCGAGTGTAAGCCCTTCATTCGCTACATCGAGAAGCAACACCACATGAAGCGACAATTCAAAAGGTGTATTGAAAAGTTTATTGCCCATCAATATTCACCCACGACTCAATCACGCCGTCATTCACCAGTATGTGGCAGATGCCTTTCTTCTCTAAATTGGCCGATCAGATTCCGCATCTGGCTGAGTACGCAACTGTCAAGGGTAGTGCTTGTGATTTTCTCAAGGACAGCATTCAACCTCGCATAGCCGTCATCGTAGTCCTTCCAATAGGTGGTGTTGATTCCGTGCCAAGCGTCATCTTTCAATTTGCCGAACTCATCCTCACCGTCATCAAAGATGTCCCGGACGGAGCGTTCGATGCTGACTGCACTGTAATATGCTATGCGCTGTTCCCTGTAATTCTCCGCATATCGTCTGGGCAGGGATGGAACATCGTCGGCAGTAAAAGTATCCTTGTTCAGTTTCTGCGCATATGTCTCGTATAAAGCTCGGATGTAATCCAGTTCGTGCTTACCGATGTCATCGGGAACGAGTGCCTGATGAATTGTAATAACCTTGCCAGATATATGTAGCTTATCGCCTCTGCGCTCTATTGTCGCAGGGGCTATATTTTTTAGTGTTCTTCCCTTCTCCATGCGCTGATAGTTCAGCACAGTCACGTCATCAGACAAACCTTCGGAACGGCGTCTGATAATCTGCGCCAGAATATTAGCGCAGGCTTGCCCAACCTCTAAAGGTTCAACCTCAAAGCCGAATTCTGCCAACTTATCCTTCATGTGGTTAAGGGCATCAAAAGAATATGTATTCACAAAATCAGTAAACTTCGCCTCATCAAGTCGAGGCGTAAGTGCAGATGCCTTTTTCTGTGAAATTGACAGTCTGCCACTGTAATATGCCTCAAGCGTAGATTTTCAAAGCCCATAGAGCGGATTAGGAGTAGCCTTTTCCAATGCCTTATCATCCAGGATGGCATCTGTCAGTATCTTCACAAATTCGGCAGCATTCTTTTTTACTTCGTAGTTGTGATGCATGAACTGCACAAGGTCACAGAACCTCAAACTGACATCCTCCTTTCCAATATAGGCAAATGTAGGCAAACCTACGAGTTCTGGAAGTCCCGTTTTCTATAATGTAAATGTGATGCGGCAAAGGGAAAGTTCAACCCGATGTACGAAGGGAAAACTACTTCATATAACATTATACCACGCGAATTCGCAAAAGTCAATATTATTTTGCGAACGCAAAAGTAAATTTGCCGATTGGCACATGATTGCGTGATTGCGTGCATGAAGAGGGAGGTGAATTATGATGGCAAACAAAAAGCAAACATCCTATGCTGTGGCAAAGAAAGCCAGCGCCATTCTTAGGGACAACCGCTACAGTAACAAATCCAAAGCTGTAGCCGGAAGTGCCCTGGCACAGACAAAACCACGCAAAGGAAAGTAAACCCTTGCAACCAGATGGGCAGTGACTGGTTAAAAAATCGGCCTGCCCATCTCCCTTCGGGGAGACAACAACAAATTAATCTCACAGCCTGAGATGCACATTAAGTCGGCGGGATACATAAGGAGTTCTGTTACGGTCACGACCGTACTGTATTCTCTGGTGTTCCCACCGTGCTTTGCCATGCCTTTTTAGGCGTTTTCAGCCGGTGTACATCAGATGCATCGGCTCTTTTGTGTCCTTCCGTCAGTATCCGCTATCCAGGCGGAAAGGACAAGTCGTGAAAATCAAGTACCAATTCGCAACAGGCGAGGTCACGGAAGTCGAGGTCTCCGAGGAGATCGGTGCCGTAATTGTAGACCTCGACCGTCAGGAGTACAACATCGACCACAAGGAAACGCGCCGGCATTGTTCGCTCGACGCTTATAACCTTGACGATTCACTGCTCCCTTCCGATGTGGACGTCGCCAGAGATTTTGAGAGAGCGGATGAAAGAAAACGGCTATATGCCGCCATTGCGCGGCTCCAGCCCCAACAGCA
>CANQBX010000140.1 GCA_947589095.1 uncultured Lachnospiraceae bacterium | reverse complement strand
CTTCCTGTAGATCTGGGTAGCAGTTTTTCCGTTGTCTTTGCGGTATGAGCGTTTAATATAGACATCTTTGTTATCAGAGCTGCCTGTAAGAGAGATATACATATGGAACGCCTCCTTTTTCAGTATAATCTTATTATACCACGAATCGTACAAAAGCGCACGTATTATTTTCAAAAATTTGACAAAAAAATAAGCCATAAATGGCTTGGATGAAGGATTTTTGCGAAAGGGTATTTATAAAGAAGTGTCAAACACCCGAGCAGGTTTATCGAGAAATTCGCGGGAACTACTTGCACTACGCTTTCAGATGTGCTATATTGAAACTGTAAAAGGAACAACCGCCCACAAGGTGGGTTGACCTTATAACACGGTTTATAGAATTGCCACCCTGCCACTGGTCAAAGTTTTGGGGTGGTTTTTCTATGCCTTCAACACTAGTTCATCTGCTGCTCCCAAAACGCCACTGCGTCCTCCATCCAGCCTTCGGCAACCGTTCCCGTGCCCAGCCCGAAGCCGTGGGAAAGTCCCTCATAGGCGTGGAATTCTGTCGGGATGCCCGCGGCGGACATCGCCTCGGTCCGGCGCTGCATCGTGCGCCAGTTCGCAATGCCGTCGCTGGTTCCGACACACACATAGGTGGGCGGGTCGGTTTTCTGCCACTCGCTGTGTCCTGTGTACTGCATGACGACGCAGCCCGCCTGCGGCAGATCATCTCCGCCGAAATAGGCCGTACCGTAAGAGCCGACGTCGGCTACCATCCGTGCGCCCGCCGAACCGCCCCACAGGGAGTAGCAGTCGGTGTCCACTTCCAGTTCCGACCCATGTTCGAAAATAAAGCTGACCGCCCGCGCCAGATCCTCCATCGCCGTGTCCCAGCCAGGGCGGTAGATCAGCGCAAAGGCATTGTAGCCCATTTTGGAAAGTTCCAGCGCGTGGGGGAAGCTGTCGTGCATCGCGCCGACATAGGCAAAACCGCCTCCGGCATTACATACGGCAAACTTTTCGCCGGGATTACCCTTGAAAAAGAACAGTCCTGTATCTGCCTTTTCTGGGTCAGCCGCTTTTTCTTCATCCGTATAAATATCATAAAAAATCGTCTCGCCCGCCTGCGCGTGAGCTTTCATGTAATTTGCGATCTCCACCGTCTTATCCGGGTCGATATTCGAGTACCAAGTCAGGCGGAGGTCGCCCAGCGTCCTGCCGCTGTAATATCCGGCATCCACAGGGAAGATAAGCCGTCCATAGTCTCCAAAAGCCGGGTCGTTGATTACGTCCGAGATGGCGGTGCCGGTTGTAAAGGGCTGGCTTTTCTCCTGCCCGGCTCCGGAGTCCCCGCTCTCGTCCCGGAAAAACAGCGGGAGCGCGTTATAAAGATACTCCTGCACGGCATTAAAATCATGGTAACCTCCGTCTTTCTGGTAGAATACATAGTGATCCGGCGTGAATATCTCCCGGGACAGCATCTCCTCCGCCATATTGATCGACTGGCTCTTGACTGCGTCCTCCGTGCCAACGGCGTGATAGATAAAATACCCGCGCTCGCCGAGGTTTTCATTTTCCACAAGCTGTTCGATGAAATCCACGTTGTCCTCAAAGCGGAAGTCGCCGTAGGTGCCGTAGTACCAGCAGGAACCGCTCATAGGCAGAAACCAGCGGATATAATCGTAGTCATAGCAGAACTGGAGCCATGTCGTCACCGAACCGAGGGAGAAACCGCCGAACGCCCGGTGGTCGCGGGAGGCTTCCAGATCCTCCGGGGACGTGGACTTCGCATAGGTATGGAACTGACCCTCTACCGCAGGCATCAGATGATCTTCAAAATCCTGATGGAAAGCCCGGAATTCCTGAATGGAACTTGAAAAATCCGTACGGCTGTTTTCGTTGTAGAAGGTGGCTGATACGATGATAATCGGCGGAATATCTCCGTTCGCGATCAGATTATCAAACATATTTTTCGTCGCCGTAAAATCAAAATATTCTCCTGCGTGACCGCCCCAGCCGTGCATGAGATAGAGAATGTTGTACCGCGTTTCGGCGTCGTCCTCATTGTAGCCGTAGGGCGTATAAACATAGGCGGTTTTGGTGACGGCGCCGCCGTCGCGGACATAGTCCTCGGACTCATAATCGAGGCGGACGACGCTTCCCGGTTTGTCAGACGCCTGTGTGTATCGGGCCGGAACCGCTTCCGTCCAGCCGGTCTGTGGTATTTCCATGTCACTCACTCCTGATTCTCCGCTGTCCGCGGATGTATGATTGGTTTCTGTACTGCCTGCAGCCGCAATAGAAGCTGCGCCGGATGTTTCCGCAGCAGATCCGTGAGATGTCCCGTCAGGATGCGTCTCTGCGCCGGAATCTATTTTTCCGCAGGCGCTTGTCATAAGCACGATCAGAGCAAACAGCAAACAGATCAGACATATCGCAGCGTTTTGTTTCATAGGTATCATCTTCCTTTCGAATACAGTTCATTCTGCCTGTCCATGCTATTATTACACAGAAAACCTGCCACTTCACAGGGTACGTTTTTGGCGCGGCAGCCTTTCTGCTTACTAAAGTATAAAAAATTCGAGGCTTCCGGAGAAGTCTCGATTCGTTGATCAGTTATAACCACAAGTTATTACCGGGTGTCAAATACAAAAAACGTGTCACTGGCACGTCTTTTGCATACTGACGTAATACGATCAGAGCGTCACTGGCGTTTTACTTGCATGGAAATATAGGAAGCGTGCCACCGGCACCCACAAAAAGTCTGTTACTTCGCAGAGAACAGCACCGTCTCCAACGCGGAAAGGAAACGGCGGACAACCTCCGTCGGCTCGGGAGAATACAAGATCCCCACCGGCATGAAATGGTCCCACTCTACCGGGATCACCTTCATCAGCGGATGCACCATGCTCCAGCTCCTGATGACCACCAGAATATCTTTATTTTCCTCGCAGCGATTGAAAACGCCCACATCGTACAGATCAAAATCCACAAGATTGACCTGCGGATGGTTTTCCGTCAGATCGTCCCGCAGATCGTCCATATGCCGGCACCATCCCCGGTGAATCATCATCAAATTCTGGCCATACAGATCCCGCACTGTCAATTTCTCTTTCGCCGCCAGCGGATGGTAGATGGATACCGCGCAGCAAAGCGGTTCATTTTCAATCAAAAGCCCCCGGCAGTTCCTCTGGTTCATCAAAAGCTCGTCCACGAAACCGGTGACAACATCGATATTCTGTCCCAGATTCTTCAGGATCTCTCTGGCATTGTCGGAGGTATTTTCAAAAGGAACCAGCTTGAAGCTCACATCGGCGCAATGCTCGTGGATCTTCGGCCAGAGATCCATCAGCATCTGAGCGGGCATAATGGGAGACGTACCAATACGGACCACCTGGTCCTGCTGAAGCTCCGCGTTTCTTGCGCGCTCGAACGCTTCCCGGCAGTATTCCGTTATGTACTTAGCATCCTTATAAAGGGACTCGCCGGCTTTTGTCAGGGTCAGTCCCCGATGCGTCCGTTCAAAAAGGTGCACGCCCAGATCATTTTCCAGCAGGTTGATCTGCTTGATCAGCGCGGTGGAAGTGATATATAGATCCTCGGCGGCTTTGTTGAAGCTACCGGCCTCAGCGACACGGATGAAGGATGTGAAGTTGATATTATTGATGTTCATGAGCAGCTCCCCCCTCGCTTTCGGATGTCTTTCAACGTTTTCATAGATTACAGGAATTTCTTTGCGTCCTTTCATTCTTCACATTTTAATCGCTAAGACTGCACCGGACAAAACATTTTTATATCCGCTATTATATGTGAAATAATGTACTTTTTCAAGGTCACTTCGAAGTTCCCGGCAGAATTTTACCGCATTCAGCTTTCTCCCGTTTCCACCGCATCCAATTTCTCTTCTGTCATGTCGATTTCTCTCATTTGATCAATTTAAGCAGCTGCTCCGCGTCTGTTTCCGGCAGAACGGTTTTCAGGTGGGCAAGGATACGCTCTCCTGACTCTTCCGGCTCCCGGCGATACGCCGAAGTCGTAAAATCATATCCAAACTGTGCTTCCGGCGTGGAATATTTCGCCACGCCCCAGCCGTAGGTCTGACCGAATTTGTCTTTCATATAAACAAAATCAGCGATACAGATATAGGTCTGCATTTGCAGCCGGGTGATGACCGTATCAAAGCCCTTGTTCCCACCCTTGCGATAATTACAAATGTCCTTCAGCTCCTTCGATAAGAGAGCGCCGTGTTCCGAGACCGTATCGAAAATGACTTTATCCTTGCGCGAGGCAAGCTCGTCGTCATACCGCGAGTCGAAGTCATATCCGTCCCTTCGAAAATTTGCAAACTCAGGGAGCCACTCCCGGCTCACAAACCCCGCTTTTCCTCCATAAAACTTCCCATACACGCATCTGCCGCTTCTGGCAATGGGACCTTTCCATTCCCACGGGCCGTCTACCCCTTCAGCAAACCACAGTTCCCTCGGACAGCATTCTTCTACGGAAAAGCCGGAAATATGGTTTTCAAAAAAAGGAAGAAAGCCTATGTCCTCCACAAGCCGGATCACATCGTCCGCAGATCGGATCTGAAATAAAAATTCGCTCATTTTATTACCTCACTCTATCTCTAATTTCCGGCCTTGATCGAACCGCCCTTGCATTCCTTCAAGCATTGCTTTCCTTCAATTGTTTTTGCCGTCCTATTGTAACATAAAAAAGGGCAGGAAACAATGCGTACATGCACCAGATAACCGATTCTCAGGGACGCGCTTGGCTTCGCTTAGGGTAAGCAGAACATTTATTCTCACGTTGAAAGATTCCCTAACCTATGGTATGATACGAGTGGGAACAATCATGTCACTGCAAGGTGTTGGCCTTCGGAGTGTTCATTCTCGCATTACTGACCCTTATCGTTTTGATAAGCCAGTAGCGTTTTTCATATAGAAAAACCACCCTTGTAGACTTTGGACGAATCACGGGTGGAATTTCTACTTAATTATTCGGCCAACCTCTTGTAGAGGTGGCTGTTCCTATCTTTATTATATGCTCTTATCTGATTATTTTCAATAGTTTTTTACAGAAGCCGGACCGGCTGTGACCGGCTGACCGGATCCATGCGGCCGGCACTGACCGAGATCCTGCAGCAGCTCCAGGGCGGAACTATCTGGAAACTCCGGATAGTTGCAGCAAATCCGCCGGCGATGCGTTCCCGGTCATCTTCCGGCTGATCCGACCCATATAATATATTATCCGCGCGCGTGCGGATAAGTATTATATATATAATATACTTTACTGGTACAACAGATTACAATATATTAAATAAAAGATTACTACTAGGTAAGACTGTTTACAGTCTTACAAATAGATACGTTAGTATCTATTAAAGGTTTTTTCTTCCCTTCTTCTATCTGGAAATAATGTTATTGTTATAATAATGTATATGTGATTTCCAATTGATTGCCGATTGATTTCCCGGGTGACTGCCCGACTGCTTGCCTTTTGATTTCCCATTTCAATTTTACTATGCCTTGTAAATGGCTTAAATACTCAATGTCATTAACTTAAGTCTAGGCCATATGTAGTGAGAAATTATTTATAAATTATTGCAATTCCTTGATAAATATGCTATATTGCGTAGTGAGAAAAGAGG
>CANQBX010000139.1 GCA_947589095.1 uncultured Lachnospiraceae bacterium | reverse complement strand
TTTCAAGTGGAGGTTGGAGAAAGACTAATTTCTACTTGGGCCCCTCAGAAGTGGAAGTTAACTTTTCACTTCACCCTGCAATTCTCTGCTCTATTCTCCATTCAATTTTCCGCTCAGATCTCTGTTTCTTCCGTTTCGCGCCCAGTTCACCGTTCAGCTCTACGTCCGGTTTCGTGCCCGGTTCTCAGTTCCATTCACCGTCCGGTTTCGCGCCCAATTCTCAGTTCTGTTCTCCGTTCGTTTTCTCACTCAGCTTTCCATTCAAAGCTCGCTCAGTTCTCCGCCCGGATCCATTTCTCCCGCAGAAGCTCTGGGTGTCCCTCCAGATGCGCGTAATCGTTAAACCGTTCCACCGTAAAACGCCCATTCTCCGGATCGTACCGAAGCTCCGTGATCCCAGTGTTCTCCAGATTCTTCCCGATCTGCCTCCATCTGGCCAGATCCACGCCCAGCAGATACACCACCAGACTGCGGATCACGCCGCCGTGGGTCACCACCGCCACATCATGATGCGGCCGCCGTACAATCTCAAGAAGCGCTGGGTATGCCCGCTTCACCACATCACCGGCGCACTCGCCGTTCGGATAGGGCAGATCCCGCTCCATCTTCGCCTGTTCCCGCTTAAAATCCGCGAACCGCTCCGCGATCTCGCCGTCACTTAGCCCGGTCATATCGCCGAAATCGATCTCCCGCAGTTCCTCCATCACTTCATGCTCCGCGTTCCAGTAGAGGTTAGCCGCCTGCGCCGTCTGCACTGCCCGCAGATAGTCGCTGGAATAGACCATATCGATATTTTTCTTTACCAGCCGCTCGCCCAGAAGCGCCGCCTGACGGAAGCCCTCCTCCGACAGATCCACGTTCACATTGCAGAGCCGGCTGCACTGCCGCCCGTGGCGGATCAAATAAATGTTCATACGCCTTAAGGCCTCCTCTCCTGCCCCGGCACCGCAGTCCCCGGTACCACAGATCCGCTGTCATCAGACACGCCTCATCCATTTCCGCGCCGCGAGATCACGTCTCATTTCACAGACCCCAGCATTTTCTCACGATACGCATTTCCCTCCGCCGCGTCGAAACCTGCCGGAAGATATTCCGCAGGAATATATTGTTCATAATCCAGATCCATAAAATAATTACAGAAAATGATCTCCGTATACACAATCCGCCCGTCGCCGCCGTCCAGCGCATAGACGAAACCGTTCACCGGATCCGCGTACACAGCCGCCAGCCGGTAATCTTCGTTAAAACCGGTCGCACCGTAATATCCCAGATACTCCGTGGACGGATACTCCGCCAGCCGCGCAAGCTCCTGCCGGTACGCCTCTTCCTCGTACTGCATCGTCAGGTAACACAGATACTGCGGATCCCAAGGATCGTAATAGACCATTTAGAACGCTTCGGCCGACATCCCGGCTCCATTTATTGTCTCCGGGAAAATGTCCTCATCCATGTCAAGCTTATCCCGGTAATCCGCCAGCGCCGCGCCGCCGATGTAATCCGCGTACCGCGCCGGATCCGAGCTGACCGTAACCTCTTCTTCCGCCTGATCCCATAGATACAGGTTACCAAGAACGCTCACCATAAGCAGGCGTATAAGAACGGCTGCCAGTTCTTCCTGCGTCATCCGCAGCGCAAGCCGCCGGCTCCTGATATTCTCTCCTACCGTCGCCATTTTTTGATACCTCCTGCCATGATCATGCATCCAGTATCAATCGCCCGCGGCTTTCTGTCACGCAAAATATCTTTGCGGCAGCCATTTTAATTCTTAAAACTATGGATCGGCGCCGGGATCCGCCCGCCGCGGCCCACAAAACCTTCGCAGGAATACCGGTTCACCGGGATCACCGGCGCGTAGCCGAGAAGGCCGCCGAACTCCGCCGTCTCCCCCACTCCTTTGCCGATCACCGGGATCAGGCGCACCGCCGTGGTCTTCTGGTTCACCATGCCGATGGCCGCCTCGTCGGCGATGATTCCGGCAATGGTGCTGGCCGAAGTGTCCCCGGGGATCGCGATCATATCCAGACCGACAGAGCAGACACAGGTCATGGCTTCCAGCTTCTCGATCGAAAGCGCCCCCACGGTCACCGCGTCAATCATGCCCTGGTCCTCGCTGACCGGGATAAACGCACCGCTTAAGCCGCCCACATAGGAGGACGCCATGACGCCGCCCTTCTTCACCTGGTCATTTAACATCGCAAGCGCCGCCGTGGTTCCCGGCGCGCCCACCTTCTCCAGACCGATCTCCTCCAGGATCTCAGCCACGCTGTCCCCGATTGCCGGCGTCGGCGCCAGGGACAGATCGATGATCCCAAACGGCACGCCGAGACGTTTCGACGCTTCCTGCGCCACCAACTGGCCCACCCGGGTGATCTTAAACGCCGTCTTCTTGATGGTCTCGCACAGCACCTCGAAATTCTGCCCTCTCGCCGCCTTAAGCGCCTCCTTCACTACGCCGGGGCCGCTGACGCCCACATTGATGATGGCGTCCGCCTCGGTCACGCCGTGAAATGCCCCCGCCATGAACGGATTGTCGTCCGGCGCGTTGCAGAATATCACCAGCTTGGCGCAGCCTAAGCTGTCCCGCTCCTTCGTGGCCTCGGCCGTCTCCTTTACGATCTCGCCCATCAGCCGCACCGCGTCCATGTTAAGGCCGGTCTTGGTGGAACCCACATTGACCGAGCTGCAGACCTTCTCCGTCGCCGCCAGCGCCTGGGGGATGGAACGGATCAGGTTCTCGTCCGCCTGAGTCATGCCCTTGCTGACAAGCGCCGAATAGCCGCCGATGAAATTCACGCCCACATCGTTTGCCGCCCTGTCCAAAGTCTTTGCGATCGTCACGAAATCCTCCGGCTTTTTGCAGGCGCAGCCGCCGATCAGCGCGATCGGCGTCACCGAGATCCGCTTGTTGACGATCGGCACGCCGAAATCCCGGGCGATCGCCTCGCCGGTAGCCACCAAATCCTTCGCCTGCGCGGTGATGCGCCGGTATATTTTCTCATTTAACGCGTCCAGATCCGAATCGCAGCACTCCAGAAGGCTGATGCCCATGGTGATCGTGCGCACGTCCAGATTCTCCCGCTCGATCATCTGGTTCGTCTCATTGACTTCGAATATATTGATCATAATGTCTCCTCGCTCAGATCCGGTGCATGGCCGTGAAGATCTCTTCCCTCTGGCAATGGATCCGCACGCCGATATCCTCGCCCAGCTTCTCCAGATCTCCAACCATTCCCTCAAAAGGCTTTTCCGCCCCGTTTACATCCACGATCATCATCATGTTGAAATATTCCTGCACGATAGTCTGGGAAATATCCAGGATATTCACATGATTCTCCGCCAGATACGTACACACCCTCGCGATGATGCCCACAGTGTCCTTGCCGACTACGGTAATGATTGCTTTGTTCATGGTCTTACTCCTCGCTCTATAAATCCCTGCGCTGCCCGCAGGTTCAGGCAGCCAGTTATATTTCTATGCGAACAGATCGCCTGTGACGTTCTGCTCGTATTACACGCCCTTTTCGTACTATTACATAACCGGAATATCTCCGGCTTATCATCCCTACAATGTCACGATCTCCGACATCTCGTCCCTCCGCGCCACAGCGATGGAGAAATCCGACGCCCGGTACTCGCTGTCCCCCTGATCGATCTCCAGCTTCACCGTCTCATAGGCCAGCTCCGGGTAGTTATTGGTCTTGCTTAAATGCCCCAGCAGGATCTTTTTCAGATTGTCGTGGAGCAGATAGTTTAACAGCCGCCCGGCGTTGTCGTTGGACAAATGTCCGTGGTCGCCCAGGATCCGCCGCTTCAGATAATAGGGGTACGGCCCGGTCTCCAGCATCCGCACATCGTGGTTGGATTCCAGAAGAATCGCGTCCAGCCCCTGCAGATGGTCGATGATATACTGGTCGTAATGCCCCATATCCGTCGCCACGGCTACCGATTTTCTCCCGCATTTCAGCCGATAAGCCACCGGGTTCGCCGCGTCGTGGTCGATCCGAAACGCCTGGATCGTCAGATCTCCCACCGCGAAATCCACATCCGGCTCGATGGGATGCAGAAGCTCCCGCGGATACTCGCCGAGACCGCTGATATTTAAGATCTCCTCAATGGTCTCCTTCGTGCTGTAGATCGGCACCGGATGCTTCCGGGCCAGGATCCCCAGCCCCCGCACGTGGTCCGAGTGCTCATGGGTGATCACGATGGCGTCCAGTTCGCTGCCCTTTACGCCGATCTCATTGAGTCCGGCCTCGATCTTCTTGTTGCTGACGCCGGCGTCCACAAGCACGTGGGTCGTGTCCGACCCCACGTAGATGCAGTTTCCGCTGCTTCCGCTGGCTATACTGACTAATCTCATCCTCTCAACCTATCCCTCTGCTGTTACTTTCCCCGCCGCGGCTGAGCAGCCGCTGGCCTTGCTATAAAAGCAGCTGCCCTCTTTCAGCTTCTCCGCTGCCGTTTTACCACAACAGGCGTCTTTTCGGCTTCTCCGTTCTGCTGTTTCACCGCGAACAGCCACATTCTCATGTCTGCTCTTTACTGGACGCCAGAATCTCCGCAATCTGCCGCCGCAGCTGCTCCTCGTCCCCGTTATTATAGAGAATCCGGTCCGCCAGCGCCCGGTATTCTTCCTCCGTAGGCTGCTGCCCCATGACCGCCAGACATTTCTCGCGGGAATATCCGCGGCTTTCCATCAGCCGCCGGATCCGCGTCTCTTCCAAGGTATAAACATACCATACTTCATCGTAAATGTCACCCGATTTTTTCCGAACATCCGGCCGCTTTCGGCCTTCCGGCATCTTCCGGTCTGCCGATGACTCACGTCTGCCAGACAACTCCCAACTTTCCATCCGTTCCTGATCTTCCCGTGACTCCAACCGATCTGCAGACTTCCGGTTTCCCGACCACTCCCTCTCTTCCGGCAGCGCCGTCTCCACCACAAGAAGCGGCAACAGGTTCAAATCCTGCGACCCATTGTTCCGAAACGCCTCCGCCCTCCGGTACACTTCCTCCCATACCAGCGGATGGATCATTTCATTCACGCGCTCCAGAACCGTTTCATCGGAGAAGATCATTTCCGCCAGTTTCTTCCGGTCCAATTCGCCGTCCGCCCCCAGAATCCCTTCCCCGAAGGCCTCTGTCAGACGCTGATAACCCGCCTGTCCTTTACGCTCCAGTTCCCTGGCCGTCTGGTCGGTCTCGATTACTGCCGCGCCGTATTCTTCTCTCAGGATCCGAAGGACGCGGCTTTTACCGGCTCCCACGCCGCCGATCAATTCAATAACCATTTTCATCCTCCGATTGATAACAATCTTATTGGTAACGCCGCTCATCCGGCTCGATAGTTCATTTCCACTCCTGCGTGCTGCAGTGCCGGCGATTATCCGTTATTTTGGGAGGCAATAATGCGTGTTCTTTCCCTTGCCTCTCTGGACGATCAGCCCGTTTCCTGCCATTTTCCGCAGCAGCCGTCCGCATGTCGTCTGGCTGATACCCAGCAGTACTTCAACTTCTTTTCTTGTAATAACTCCCCGTTCCTTTGTCAGCGCAATTACTTTTTCTTCTTCCGTGCTGCTTTCGGCCTTCGTATTATCCTGTTCTTTCTGCCCCGTCTCTGCGTTCAGGTTAGGAAGAATGATCTTAAACGCATGATCGGACGTTTCAATCTGCGGCGTCCGCCCGGTTCC
>CANQBX010000138.1 GCA_947589095.1 uncultured Lachnospiraceae bacterium | reverse complement strand
ATTCAGGGCAGCTTCAGTTTCTATACAGGCTGCTCTTTTTGTCTGCCCTGAATCTGATACTTTCCTAAAGAATTATAGCATAGTTGTAATTATCTGGCAAGAATTTTATTGTCATGGTTTCCGATCGTTCTGCCACAATTTCCGGATATTCCCCAAGCAAGCATGACACGAAAGAATTCCGCTCACGCGACTTCGCCCATCTTCGCCAGCCGGGCGGCCTGGTCCGCCGCCGTCAGGCTGTCGATGATCTCCTGGATATCCCCGTCCATGATCGAATCGATCCGGTACAGGGTCAGTTTGATTCGGTGGTCGGTAACGCGTCCCTGCGGGAAATTGTAGGTGCGGATCTTCTCGGAGCGGTCGCCGGTGCCGATCTGGCTGCGGCGCTCCTCCGCCTCGGAGTTCTGCCGTTTCTCCAGTTCCAGATCGTAGAGTTTGGAACGGAGCAGCCGGAAGGCTTTCTCCTTATTCTGCAGCTGGGATTTCTCCGTCTGGCTGTAGATCACGATGCCGGTGGGAATATGGGTCAGGCGGACGGCGGAGTCGGTCGTGTTCACGCACTGGCCGCCGTTGCCGGACGCGCGCATCACGTCGATGCGGCAGTCCTTCATGTCGATCTGCACATCCACTTCCTCCGCCTCGGGCATAACGGCCACCGTAGCCGTGGAAGTATGAATGCGGCCGCCGCTCTCTGTCTCCGGCACGCGCTGGACGCGGTGGACGCCGCTCTCGTATTTGAGTTTGGAATAGGCGCCCTTGCCGGTGATCATGGCCACCACTTCCTTGAAACCGCCGATGCCGCTCTCATTGACGCTGACCATCTCCACCTTCCAGCGGTTGCTCTCTGCATAATTTACATACATCCGATAAAGCTCCGCCGCGAACAGCGCGGCTTCCTCGCCGCCGGCGCCCGCGCGGATCTCCAGAATGATATTCTTGTCGTCGTTCGGGTCTTTGGGCAGAAGAAGGATCTTCAGCTTCTGCTCCAGACCGGCGATGCGGTCTTTGGCGTCAGAGAGTTCCTCCTTCGCCAGTTCGCGCATTTCTTCATCACTTTCCTCATCCAGAAGCGCCAGGCTGTCAGCCACATCCTGATTTGCTTTCTTATATTCTTTATAGGTATCCACCAGGGGTGTCAGATCTGCCTGCTCCTTCATCAGCTTCCGGAAGCGGTTCTGGTCTTCGGTGACTGCGGGGCTGTTCAGCTCCTGCATCAGCTCCTCATAGTGGATCAGAATGTCATCCAAACGGTCAAACATGGTAATTCCTCCTAGTATATGCGGCTATACCGTCTAAACTACCCGCGCGGCCGAAACGCTCGCACCACACGATCCAGGCCGGGCAGATCCTTAAACACTTCAATTTTCTCAAATCCGACTTCGGACAGCAGATCGCTCACCGCTTCCGCCTGATCACAGCCGATTTCCAGATAGATCGCGCCGCCCGGATTCATCCGTTCCGGCGCTTCCGCGGCGATCCGGCGGTAAAACGCCAGCCCGTCTTCCGCGCCGTCCAGCGCCATGCGGGGTTCGTGGTCACGCACCTCCGGCTGAAGGCCGCCGATCACAGCTGAAGGAATATAAGGCGGATTGGAGACAATGATATCATAGCGGCTGCCCTGCGGGAGCGCCGCAAACAGATCTCCCCGGTACAGACGGAAATACCTGCGTGGGACAGGCGCGCCCGCCAGTAACATCTCCGCGTTTTGCTCCGCCACCGCCAGCGCTTCCGCCGACAGATCCGTGGCCGTCACATCTGTAAAGCCGCCTTTAACCGCCAGGCTTATGGCGATACAGCCGGAGCCGGTACACAGATCCAGCACCTTCTTCTCCGGGTCTTTTTGCTCCGCTAAAACCAGCTCCGCCAGCGTCTCCGTGTCCTGGCGCGGGATCAGTACATTTTCATTCACGCGGAAGGACAGGCCCATAAACTCCTGCCGTCCCAGGATCTGCTGCAGGGGAATCCGCGCCGTGCGGCGGGAGATCATCCCTCGGTAGCGCGCCGTCCGGCTGCTTCCCGCACATACGCCGTCTGCGGCCGGTTCCGCGGCCGCCATATCGGCCTTACCCGCGGCTCCGCTCATGTTCACGCCGTCCGCGGCTGTCTCCGCATCGGCCGTAACCGGCCGCATCCGTTCCAGAAGATAATGCGTCTCATCCAGCCCGAACGCCTCCAGAAGCAGCCTGTGGGCGTCCAGACCCGCTTCCTCGATACCGGCCAGCGCCAGCGCGTCCGCGCCTTCCGTTTCCAACTGACGCAGCGTTATCCTTGCTCCGCCGTTCGGTTCCGGCGTCCCGATCCTGCCGCCGTCCGGCCGCGGCTCTGTCATTGCTCTGTCCAACCGAAATTCTCCTTCAGATAGCCGCGCCAGTCGAAGACCGCCTCCACCGCGGCGATCGCCACTTCGATCATGCTGTCGTCCGGTTCCTTTGTAGTCATATTCTGCATCCAAAGTCCGGGTTTACTCAGGAAATTCACTACGCAGTTGTCGCTTCTCCCGGCCAGCCGCAGAAATTCATAGGAAATCCCCGCGATCACCGGAATCAGCAGTATCCGGCTGACCAGCTTCATCAGAAAGCCGTCCACCCGTACCATCATCAGCACGACAATGCTGATCAGCATGACAATGATCAGGAAGCTGGTTCCGCAGCGCTTGTGCTGCTTGGAGCTGGCGCGCACATTATCCACATTCAGCTCCATGCCGTGTTCAATGCAGTTGATACATTTATGCTCGGCGCCGTGATACATATAAGTCCGGCGGATGTCTTCCATATTCGAGATCAGTTTGATATAGACGATAAAGATCGCCAGCCGCAGTACGCCCTCGAGGAACGCCATCAGCGTATCGGACGGTATGACCGGCGCGAGGATCCTGCTGAGGCACAGCGGCAGAACCATGAAGATCAGCACCGCCGCGATCACGGAAAATACCATGACCGCCGACATCAGATATTTCTCCAGCTTCTCCCCGAACACCTGATCCAGCCACAGCTCGAACCGGCTCGGCTCGTCTTCCGTCTCGTCGTCTTCAAAAAATCCGGCGGACAAAGTCAGCGTCCGCATCCCCAGGATCAGGGAATCCGCGAAATTGAAGATCCCCCGGATAAACGGCAGGGAAAACAGCTTCACCCGCTCGGTGATGCTGACGTATGTGTTCTTCACTACTTCGATCCCGCCGTCCGGCCTCCGAACCGCCACCGCGTAATCGTCTTTATTCTTCATCATGATTCCTTCAATGACGGCCTGGCCGCCGATTCCGGAATATTTCATATGCATCTCCCCCTTCTCTCCCCCATGGGAAGAGTCTGCCTTCGCCCTTTCCGCCGGATCCCTCCGCCGGCTCCGGTCAGGCCGAAACCATCATAAACGCCGGCTCCGGCGGCGTCCAAAAGCTGAAAACACAAAAACAGGGCGAGGCCCAGTGGAATCCCACTCAGTCTCAACCCTGTTCTCTGTACTTTAGCTAATTAGCTGCGCCCAGACCGTACTTACGGTTGAACTTATCGATACGTCCGCGGGCTGCGGCGGCCTTCTGCTGGCCTGTATAGAATGAATGGCACTTGGAGCACACTTCTACGTGGATCTCCGGCTTCGTGGAACCAGTTACGAACTCATTCCCACAGTTGCAGGTAACCTTGGCCTGATAATACTTCGGATGGATTCCTTCCTTCATCTTAATCACCTCTCAAATCTACTCTTCTATGCAATCGTGATATGAAAATCACTTTTCTACATCCGTATCGCAGAGAAGATCGAAACATATTCGCTTCCTGCTTCTGCGGAACAGCCTACTTAGTATAACACACAACTTCTGAATATGCAAGCATAAAATTTCCGAAAAAAGCACTTTTGGCTTGTCCGGCATTCGGACTTCTAAAAGAATCTCATCTTTTTAGCCATTTCGATGAATTCCCGGTTGGTCCTCGTCTTGGAGAAAAGATCCAGGATCCGTTCCACCGCTTCCTCCGGCTTTAAGCCGTTCGTCGCCTTGCGGACGATATCGACGGCCTCCTGCTCCTCGCGGGTCAGCAGCAGCTGGTCGTTACGGGTTCCGGATTTCAGGATATCGATAGCCGGGAATATCCGCTTCTCCGACAGCTTGCGGTCAAGAACCAGCTCCATGTTGCCGGTACCCTTGAACTCTTCATAGACCACATCGTCCATACGGCTGCCGGTATTGACCAGAGCCGTAGCCAGGATCGTCAGGCTGCCGCCTTCACGCATATTGCGGGCCGCGCCGAAGAACCGCTTGGGCATATGCAGGGCCGCCGGATCCATGCCGCCGGAAAGCGTACGCCCGCTGGGCGGTACCACGATATTATAGGCGCGGGCAAGCCTGGTAATGCTGTCCAGAAGAATGATCACATCCCGGCCGTGCTCCACAAGCCTGCGGGCACGCTCGACTACCATCTCGGAAACGCGCTTATGGCGTTCAGGGAGTTCGTCGAACGTAGAGTAAATGACCTCCACATTCCGTCCGATGACGGATTCCTTAATATCGGTGACCTCTTCCGGACGCTCGTCGATCAGCAGGATGATCAGATGCATATCCGGATGATTGGTCGTGATCGCCTGGGCCACCTGCTTCAGAAGCGTCGTCTTGCCTGCCTTAGGCGGCGAAACGATCATACCGCGCTGCCCCTTTCCGATGGGCGCCAGCAGATCCAGCACGCGCATGGCAGTGGAATTGGGTCTGCCGGGCGTCTCCATATGGAGGCGCTGGTTGGGGAATATAGGCGTCAGCTTCTCAAAGCTGGGCCTGGTCTCCAGGACGGACGGCGGATAGCCGTTGACCGATCTTACATACAAAAGGGCGGCAAATTTCTCGGACGCTGTCTTGATCCGCCGGTTTCCTACCAGAATATCGCCGGTCTTCAGATTAAAACGGCGGATCTGGGACGGAGCCACATAGACGTCGTTCTCGCCGGGCAGGAAATTCTCGCACCGGATAAAACCGAAACCGTCGGGCATAACCTCCAGAATCCCGTTCGCCTCTACACCGCTGTCCAGTTCAATGATATCCTGGATCGTCTGATCCGGAAACTGCGCCTGGATCTGAGGCGTTATACTGGACGCCGGAACCCTGGGGCCTTCCGACCTGGGAGCCGCATCCGCAGGAGCCTGCTCCTGGGGCTGCGCCGGACGGGGCATGTCCGCTCTGGGCGCCGCGGGGCGCGCATCGTTCCGATTCCCCGCCGTTCCGTAACTGTACGTCTGCCTGTTCGCATACGCGGGCCGTCCGGGCGTGCGCTGCGGCCGGTTCTGGCCGTCGTTTCTCCGATAATTATCACGCGCATCGCCGCGGGATGCATCCGTTCTGACCTGCGGTTCCGTCTGCCGGAGCTCCGATTTCTCCGAAGACGCCGGCTCCTGAGAAGAGGGTTCTTCCGCTGCCTGACTCTCCGCCGGCCGCTCTTCGGCCGGCTCCTTTCCCGAATACGCAGCCTGCTTTGCCGAAGCTTCCTCATCCAATTCCCTTGCCTTCGCGCACAAAAGCTCGATCAGATCATTCTTCCGCATGGTACTGACGCCTTTCATGCCCTGGGATTTAGCAATCGCTTTTAATTCCGTTAATGGCAATGTCATTAATTTTTCCCGCATATTCCTCACTCCTTCTCTATCAGTTCCGCTGTCGTCCGGGGTTCTGCTGCGAATCTGCGAATAACGAAATAAACAAGATTCATGATATATGGTTATTATAGCGCATTTTTAGTAAAAAGGAAAGAGCTAATTTTATCTGTCTCACACTTTTTCATTTACGGTGAAGTGAAAAGTTAACTTCCACTTCTGAGGGGCCCAAGTAGAAATTAGTCTTTCTCCAACCTCCACTTGAAA
>CANQBX010000137.1 GCA_947589095.1 uncultured Lachnospiraceae bacterium | reverse complement strand
CCTTTCGATAAAATTCAGATCGCGCAAATTTGCGAACGGTGCGATATGAATCGAAAGAGCTTCTATTATCATTTCAAGGACAAATACGATCTGGTTAACTGGATCTTTGATACAGAGTTTATCTCGTTCTCCAGGGACATCGCTAACTATCTGCCCTCAGACGACCGCTGGGAACTGATCGAGCGAGCCTGCGAACATCTTTATGCGGACAGGGCGTTTTACCGCAAGGCGCTCTTGATCAAAGGCCAAAACTCTTTGTCCGACCATCTTCGGGAATATCTGTTTCCCCTGATCAAAATAAGGATCGCGCAGCTTCTAAACGATGACGCCGCCAGCGAGTTCACCATCAATTTTTTCACAGACGCCATACTCTGCGCGATTGAAAGATGGCTGCTGGATAAACAATGTATGCCGCCGGAAGAGTTTGTCACAAAGATCAAGCAGATCATTCAAGGCGGAGCGGCGGCGATCTATCGGGAAATGAATTCCGCAGCGTCATTGGATAAATGACCGGATTTGCTCTCCGTCCCGGTATCCTTTTTCATGGAATTTATGGAGCGCAGCAGAGATTCATACCGACAGCCGTCCTTTCTTCGGGCACACACTCATGAAAATATCTTTCAAGTCGTTTTGGAAAAGATTGTGATGGCCGCTTTTTGCCGGCCCGCTTCCAGCGCACAGGTTTCCGTCCCGATCGAAAAAGACACAGCACGCGTCGCCGGAAATGATCTGATCTACTGTGCTGATGTCTCCCCACAGATCCCAAAGCATGGTGTGATACCTTTGTTCCTTGCGCGCCTGCTGCACCGTCTGACAGACACGCTGCGAAATGACGTCCGGGCAGCTCCGTTCCGGCAGGAGTACCGTAAAGGCGGGAGAGAATTGCTGTATGCTGTAAAACAGATCTCCGTTTTCAATGGATTCCAAATCTTTCCCGCCGTAAGAGACCCACGCGGAATACAGCAGGCCCAGATCGCGGGCCTGAGAACATAAATCTCCGGCCTCTTCATCGTATCGGATGACCAACATAAGGTTATAAGATTCGCCTGCCTCATCCAGAAATTCAGAAGTCAGTCCCTCCGGTTCGCAGAACAGGAAAAAGGCGCTGTCCGGATGTGCTTTTACAAGCGGCAAAACGCATTGCAGCTGACTGCCGCAGAAAAGCATCCATGAATAAATGCCAAGTCTCTCGCCGGAACAAATCGCCGCCTGATACTTCGGCTCATTATCTGCAAAATTGTCCGTATTGACCTGGATCGGCACAGTCCATGGAATGTTGCATCCCAGGTTTTCCTCATTTTCGCGGATGCGCTGCGCGCCAGCGGTACATCCGTTATATCCCAGGTTCATACCGAAGGTGTAAAGCCGTTCAGCATCCGAATGGGTCACCACATCCCGTACCAGCTGATAATAGGCGCTGTTTTCGTTTTGAAGCATGGTCTGGGCCATAGCAAAAAAATCTTTTTGAAATCTTCCGTCCGAAAACTGCAGCGCCATATCCACAAGATTCCGGATCCCGCGGTCCGGGTTCTCTTTCATTTCTTTCAAGGCCCTTTTTACGATGGATCCCACCAAAAATCTGGACATACTGTTTTCCATTTCCAATGACACCTCCAAAGTGCTGGTCACGCATGCGTTTATTCGTATATTATATTGAATCATACTCGCGCTTCCCGGCTCTCACAAGGGACAAACAACCCGCCGCGTCCAAAAATGTAACAAAATCCGTGCCGCGTCCAAAATTAGGACGCACGTTCCCTTCTGTCCCATGACTTTCGCAGTTTCTCACATTATACTTTGCTTAAGATCAGGAAGGAGGCAATGCAATGATTGAAAAGGTAAACCCTGGCCACCCGGATAAGCTGGCAGACAGGATCGCCGGAGCGATTGTGGATCTGGCCTATACCATGGCGCCTGACCCCAAAATATCGGTAGAGGTGCTGATCGGTCACGGCCGGTGTCACGTTATCATGGAATCGTCTGTAAACCCAGAACCGGAAGCGATCGCGGGTATTGTTCACCGCATCGGCGGCAATGTATCTCCCGATATTCAGATTGTACCGCAGGATGCCTTTCTTGCCGAGAATCAGAAAGAAGGACTCCGCTGCGGGGACAACGGTATTTTCAAAGGGATGCCGCTGACTACAGAACAGAAAACGCTTTCAGAGATTGCCCACAGGCTCTATGCGGAATATCCATTTGACGGGAAATATATCCTGGACGGAGACAGGCTGATCATCTGCCAAAGCCATGCCGACACAGAAGCCATCCGCAGCCTTTATTCTCACGCGCAGATCAATCCGCTGGGGGACTGGACGGGCGGCACGGATGTGGACACCGGAGCCACAAACCGGAAACTCGGCTCTGACATGGCTGATTCCGTCACCGGCGGCGGCCTCCATGGAAAAGATCTGTCCAAGGCGGATGTTTCCGTCAATATCTACGCATTCCTGAAAGCGCAGAAAACCGGCAAACCTGTGGAACTGTGCTGTGCCATTGGCGACAGCGAAATCGATGGAACCCCTTATTCGGAAATTGTAGCTGAGGCCAAAAAATATATTGAATCCATCGGCGGTTTTGAAAAGCTTGCGGAATGGGGACTGTACTAAATTAAAAATTTACAAATGGAAAGGAAAACAAAAACATGAATACCTCTTTGAAAACCACACTGGCAAATTTTGCAGTCAATCGGGCTCTGGGATATATTGAAAACAATCCGGAGGAAAACATCCCGAAACTGATGGCTCTGGTGGACCGGTCGCTTCCCGCTGATTCATACAGCAGCGCCCGAAGCGCGATCCGCAATGTCATTGAAGAAAAAAACAACTGGTATCAGCTTATCCTGAAAGTGTATGATCTTGATCCGGGCGTCCGTCGTGCTTTCTTCCAAAACTTTCTGTTCAATTCCGCCCTGAAATGGAGTGCGACACAGGAGGAAATAAAAGAAAAAGAAGGATGCAACGTACCGTGGGCGATCCTTTTAGACCCCACCTCCGCCTGCAACCTTCACTGCACCGGATGCTGGGCGGCGGAATACGGCAACCGGCTGAATCTGAGCCTTGAAACCATCGACTCCATTATCCGTCAGGGCAAGCAGCTCGGTATCTATATGTATATTTATACCGGAGGCGAGCCTCTGGTACGGAAAAAGGATCTCATCAAAATCTGTGAAATGCACCCTGACTGTGAGTTTCTCTCCTTCACCAACGGCACCCTGATCGACGAGGAATTCTGTCAGGAAATGCTCCGTGTCAAAAATTTTGTCCCGGCGATCTCCCTGGAAGGTTTCGAGGATGCCAACGACGGCCGGCGCGGGCAGGGTATCTATCAGAAAGTGCAGGGCGCCATGTCCCTGCTGAAACAGCATAAGCTGCCCTTTGGTATCTCTACCTGTTATACCAGCAAAAATGTGGATGACGTGAGCAGCAAGAAATATTTTGATCTGATGATCGACAGCGGCGCCCTGTTTGTCTGGTTCTTCCACTATATGCCGGTGGGTAACGACGCGGCGTTGGATCTGCTCCCCACGCCTGCGCAGAGGGAAAAAATGTACCGGCGCATTCGGGAATACCGTAAGACAAAAGCTATTTTCAGCATCGACTTCCAGAACGATGCCGAATATGTGGGCGGCTGTGTTGCCGGTGGCCGGAATTATCTGCATATCAATGCCAAAGGCGATGTGGAGCCCTGTGTGTTCATCCACTACTCCAACGCCAACATCCATGAGGTCTCTCTGCTGGATGCCTTAAAGAGCCCGCTGTTCATGGCATACCATGACGGACAGCCATTTAACGACAATATGCTGCGGCCCTGCCCCATGCTGGAGAATCCGGAATGTCTGCGGAAGATGGTCAAGGATACAGGCGCTGTCAACACCGATTATCAGAGCCCGGAGAGCGTAGACCACCTCTGCGATAAGACAACGCCCTACGCCGAAAACTGGATGCCGACGGCCAATACGCTCTGGCATGGCTGTGACGGCTGCACAGGCTGCGCCAAAGGAAGTGAAGCATGATGCCGTATCGGATATTTTGGGACGGAATCGTTAAGGCGGATTATATATGAAAAAGCAGCATGAAGAGGAGCAATGTGCCAAACATTCATGGCCGTCCATTTTACCAAAAATAATTGGAATTGCTTTCTGGGCAAGCCTCGTCCTTGTTTGCTTTATTTACAGGGATGAGATCACGGTTGAAAGAATTGTGAATTTTACCCCGGAGAATCCGGTTTTTGCAATCTGTATCATCCTGATGCTTTTCGCTTTGAAAAGTGTAAGCATGGTGATATATGGCGGAATCTTATATGTCGTAAGCGGTATTTTGTTTTCTCTCCCCACTGCTATTGCCGTGAATTTGATCGGCGGCATCATTATGTCATCGATTCCTTTTTGGATCGGAAAGCGTTTCGGAGCGAAACGGATAGATCATTTGGCGCAAAGAAATCCCAAACTGGAATTGCTTCGAACTCTCCCCCAAAAGAACGAGTGGTTCGTTTCATTCTTTGTCCGCATTGTTGGGGGGCTCCCGGGCGATCTGGTCAGTATGTATTTGGGTTCCAGCAACCTGCGCTATATTCGTTATATATGCGGCACAATGACGGGCCTTCTCCCATCAATAATCATTTTCACTGTTATGGGAATGAGCATCAATGATGTCTCCTCTCCCGCTTTTAAGATTTCAATAGGCTGTAAAATCGGCCTGACAGCATTGTCGCTTATATTATGTTTTATTTGGGAAAAGAGAAAGACAAGAGGTGCGGATCATGCGTATCACGTAAAATAGCCCAATAAACATTTCCGTTAGCAGAAACGCCTCTTTTCTTTTTGTACGTAGACGAAAGACTCCCATTTCAAGAAAAGGTGTTCCTACTGTCAGCCACCGGCTGGCTATGTATATTCATACATTTTCCATAGATACCTGTCATTTTGAAGCACAAAAAAGAGACAATCCATATCTTGGACTGCCTCTTTTTTTGACTATGCTACAAACTAGATTTTATTTCAGGACCAAGGAAAATAACCACGAAATCAGTGCCGCAAATAAGGGGTATCCTATAACAGTACCTATGTTTTTTTGAACCAAGTTTTCTTATGAATGTATGGCATCAGGTCTTCTGTACCCGGAATCAGCCAGGCTTTTGTATGTCCTACCCAGTACCAGTCTATAAAAACACGGTCAAACAAACCACATAGCAAATACATGATAGTTAGCTGAATAAAACCGTCTATTCTCGCAAACATGTGTAAAGCTCAAATTGCTTCTTGGGCTGCTGCTCCTTCCATGTAACATCTCGTTCAAAGTAAGTGATTACCCCAACTACTAATAATGTTATCACTAAAAAGTGATTCATTCAAGAGTTCGTGAATGGATTTCAGCGTAGCGGATTTTGGCTGACAAAAATTGTATCGTTCTCCCGTTAACAGGTCACGCGAAGAAGGGCGCGACATTGTACGTAAGATTTTACGTACAGTTTACGTACAGTTCTACGTACAGTTTTCAAATGATGAGGCGATATTTTACGATAAGTTACGGTACTCCCCCGATGCAGCAAAAAGCGCCGGAAGCCTTGATTTTACTAGCTTCCGGCGCCATTTAACAGGTTATAATAAGTTATGTCAACTACCCCTGATTTCGGGCTTACATTCCCATCTGCTTCGCGACTTCCTCCGCGAAGTTCTCGCTCTTCTTCTCCATGCCCTCGCCGGTCTCAAAGCGCAGGAAATTCTTCACTTTGATCTTGGCGCCGTTGGCCTTGGCGACCTCGGCCACGTACTGGGAGACGCTCTGCTTGCCGTCCTCGGCCTTCACATAGGTCTGATCCATCAGGCAGATCTCTTTCATCTCCTTGTTGATACGGCCCATGATCATGCCCTG
>CANQBX010000136.1 GCA_947589095.1 uncultured Lachnospiraceae bacterium | reverse complement strand
GTCAGAAGGATAAGGATATTATCAAAATTATTACAGGACTCAGGAGAAGCGGAAAATCAACACTGTTATTTCAATTATATTATGATAAATTACTGGAAGCGGGGATAGCGGAAGATCACATTATCAGAATTGCATTGGATAATATTCGTAATGCAGAGTTTAAAGATCCGGTAAGGCTCTATCAAAAAATCGCTTCAGAGATTTCGGATTCAGAAAAATACTATGTTTTCTTGGATGAAATTCAATTGACAGAGCGCTTTGAAGACGTTGTGAATGGGATAAAAAATGATTTTAATTGTGATGTTTATATAACAGGATCCAATTCTCAATTCCTGTCAACGGATATCCATACCAGATTCCGGGGCAGGGGAATAGAGCTTAGGGTTTTCCCGTTTAGCTTCAGTGAATATTATAAGCATGTGGGAGGGGATAAGCAGGCAGCGTTCCATCAGTATATGATGTACGGCGGTATGCCTTATCTGCTGCAGGAGGAGGATCCCAAGGAAAAAGTACGCTATTTGCAGATGATTTCAGAAACTGTTGAATTAAACGATATTATTGACCGCTATGATATTCGCAATGAAGAAGGTTTTCGGGCTGTAGTAAATCTGCTTTGTTCCAGCATAGGATCTTTCGTATCAAGCAAGAAGATTGCGGATACACTTAAAAGTAATGGGCAGAATGGCCTTGACCATAAGACAGTAAGCAATTATTTGAAATATTTATGTGATGCGTTTCTGTTTTACAAGGTAGAACGTTATGATATTAAAGGTAAAGCTTATTTAAAAACACAGAATAAATATTATGTCGGGGATATTGGGCTCAGAAACGCTATTTTAAACTTCCGGCAACTGGAACCGACTCATACGATTGAAAATCTGGTTTATCTTGAACTTCTTGGCAGGGGTTATATGGTAGATGTCGGTAATAATAATGGAAAGGAAATAGACTTTGTGGCGAAAGATGCCAGGAATACCTATTATATCCAGGTCTCCTATTCTGTAATCGCTCCGGATACAAGAGAAAGGGAAATACGATCTTTTTATCATTTGGATGACGGTTACAGGAAAATCGTCATTACGATGGATACAGATCCATTTTGTGACCTAGGAAATGGCTATCGGAAACTGAATTTAATTGATTTTTTGCTGGATGAAAACGCGTTGGAATCGGTTTAATAATATTAGAAACGGATTCAGAAAATGGAAAATCTTTTTAGTCCTAACTTGACACCAACTAATGTGCTGTGCCTGCACCCCGGCAGGGCTGAAAGCCATGGAGGAGCTGGCCAAGCTGGAGGCGGAGAGGGGGAATGAGGGGTACCTGTGGGAAAGGGCGGAAGGTCTTGTCCTGGAAAGTGCCCGGAGGATGGACAGGCGATAGACGGAAGGAAAGGTGTGGCAATCGGAGAGAAGGGCAGGATGCCTAAGAACTCTGTGCGCATCGCCAGCAATGAAATGTGTACCTTCCTGATCTTGAATATTTCTTCCCTGCATCTGATCCCAGTGAATATGATCGCGTACCGCGCACAGTATGGCAGCGTGTACCCTGCCAGGATCATTGCCCCCTCCATCTTGGCCACTGCGGTGAGCACCTTGACGGCTGTGGTATTTTGTAAGGTGATGGATAGGGGTCGGAGAAGATAAGGCATCCACATTTTTGAAATCATTGACAAGGGTTGATTAAAATGACTATTCCGGATAAACCGAATAGTAAAAACCAGAAATATTATTCTGGGTAAAAGGTCCTTATTTTAAGATTTAAGGTGAGGAAATAGTGTGAAAAATAAGCTCGATAGCTTATTTTTCACACGGCTATTTGTGCCGGAGCGTCACAAATAGCCCTGATGGCAGATTAGAAATCGCATTCGCGATTTCTAATCGCCCCGTCGCGTAAACGCTCCGGAATGGAGATTACTATGAAAGTACAAGAATTGAGAGTCCTTTTAAAAAAAGCAGACAGGGAGAAAATAGAAAAAGCGTTTGTTGAGAGCTATAAACAATTTTCCAAAGCGCAAAAAGAAGAGGCCGACCGGATTATTGCCGACATCCTCTCTGGAGAAGTCTTAAAAAAGCAGGACAATGCCCAGCAGATTGATTTCATTGCATTAAAGCAGGAGATAGAGGAATTTATTGAAAATGCATATGCGCAGAATTATTTTGCGCCGAACCGGGTGATTCCCAAAAGCAAGCGTCCAAAGTGGCGCTTTCTTGTAAGGGTATTTTAAGGAGCTTGTGAAGATAAAAGCGGGAGATATATATTATTCGGAAATGATAACATTATTTTCGAATTTATACAAGATGCTTTGCACAGCCTGTAACTATTATCTGTTTTCCACGGAAGATCCGTTTCGTTCCATTGGCTGGCAGCAGCCGGAGCTGTTTAGAATATTGGTAAAAAAAGCTTTTGAGGATGGTTATGGGAGAGAAAAAATATCAGCCATGATTGACCTGGCGGTTTTGGAAGGAGTGAGCCCGGAGGTTTTGCCGATTCAGCAAGGATTTATTCTTTGCTCGGAACTGAAAACCAGCGATGTGAAATATGTGGCCATAGAGGAAATCAAAAAGTTGGTTGATGGCGGAGAAGTGCGCCTGACTAATGTGAAGAACGGCGGCGACCGACGTTATTTTGTAAAAGAAAAGACCAATCAACTGTGCGATATGCTTCTTGTGATTTCAATTGAGTTGGCGGAGGTTGAAGACGGAATCCGCTATTATTTTAATCATTGCAAAGAAAATACGCTGGAAATCGTTCTTTATAGAGCTTTACAGGTCGCAGATTGGACATCGGATGACGATAAAGTGTGGGTAGACATATACCGTTATGGCCTTACGAAAAGAATTAAGCCCAGGGATTCATTAATCTCGCAATATCAGAAACGGATTCAGAAAATGGATCCTCTTTTCTAGATTCACTTTGTTGCCGGCTAATGTGTTGCTCCAGAACTGGGTTCATGAAACGACAAGGCTTGATCTCAATGGAGCAAACGGATATCGCTCAGGCTTTACGTCGTCTGGAGCAAATGGTTGAGCTTCGGGTGAAAAGCATCATGGATGCGAGTAAAAGGAATTATTACGGAGAATGTGCTGCTTTTATCGCTGCCCTTGGGGAGGTAAAAGAATCTCAGGGAGTGGAACTCAATATCGAGTTCCTTTTTGCATAGTAAAAATGTCAGATATGTTTTAAAAGCACTTAACAAAATTTTATCAGTCGAACATAAATGACTTGCATAATTTCTCCTTGCATGGTATATTATTACAAATTGCAGTGGTCGTCTTCAGACAACACAAGGAACAAGCCAATCGGTATTTGAGGAGGCCATCCATGAAAAGAGCTGCAGAATATTATCAAACATTTAGTTGAGGAGTTTTCCAAAATGAAAAATTACAACCGCGACCTTACCACTGCAAAATGTAGTCCCGGCAATAATGCCGCGGACGATTCAGCAATAAAAATCATCGCCGAAAAAGGAGACGTTATCGCGTATGACGACGTCGATTTTACCGGCGCAAAGCGCCTGCTTTTGGAAGCGGCGGTTTCCCCCAAAAGCGCACGGACGGTTGAATTATTTGTTGACGATGTTTCAGTTGAAAAGGAAATCGGGATCATTGATATCGGCGACAGGGTTAAGGCTAACGACTTTGACTTTTCGGAGTATTATGCCAATCTTCCCTGCATTTCCGGCGTCCACAAGCTAATCTTGCGTTTCACCGGGCATACCGAGCTTGAAGCCGACTTTTTCCGCCTCAGCGCATATATGGGAAGCGAGACCGAAGCCGGGCGCGAGAGCCGCATGAAATGGTGGAAAGACGCAAAATACGGAATGTTCATACACTTCGGCGCCTATTCCTATCTCGGTGGGAGGTATTGCGGCAAGGTGGCAGACTGGTACTCCGAGTGGATAATGGACGCGTTAAAAATCCCGAAAGAGGACTACGCGAAAAACGCTGTCGCGCATTTTAACCCCAAGGATTTTGACGCGAAAAAGATAGTGGCGGCTGCAAAATCCGCGGGTCAGAAATATATCGTGATCACCTCCCGTCATCACGAGGGTTTGAGCATTTATGATACAAAAATCCGCGAATTTAGGGATTTTTGCCTTATGAATAAATCCTGCTGCCCCGAATATTCCGGCGGGGATATTCTTAAAGGGCTTTCGGAGGAATGCCGAAAGGCAGGCATCCATTTCGGGGTATATATCACGATCATGGACTGGCATGACCCGTCGCAGGAGGGCTGGGGCGAGAGCCGCATCGCCGCGGGCCACGATAAATCAGAATATGTTTCGCGGCTCAAGGGGCAGGTCAGGGAGCTTATCGATCACTACGGCGTCGAGGTGCTTTTCTTCGACGGTGAGTGGGTCGATTGGTGGACGGAAGAGGACGGCAGGGCGCTTTACCGATTTATCCGCACGCTGTCGCCTGACTGCATCGTCAATAACCGTGTCGGCAAGCGCAACCCCTCCGACGGCGACTACGGGACGCCTGAGCAGGAAATTCCCGCCGAGGGTCTCGGTTATCCTTGGGAATCTTGCGTCACGATGAATGACAGCTGGGGTTATAAAATGGGCGACGAAAACTGGAAATCGCCGCAGTGGATCATTTCAAACATCCTGGACATAGCGAGCAAGGGCGGGAACCTGCTTCTGAACGTCGGTCCCGACGGAAACGGCACGGTCGAGAGCGTCCCGATTGATAATATTTTGGCCGCAGGGAAATGGCTTAAACGCTTCGGCAAGGCTGTTTACGGAACGGAAAAAAGCTGCTTTCAATCCGCGGTTGACGGGGATCTAAGGATCACCTCAAAACCCACCGAAAGGAAGATCTACATCGCTCTTCTTGAAGCCGACCCGAGGGAAAAGGGCAGGATAACCCTCCCGCCAATTGATCGGGAAATTCTTGCGGTCAGGGAACTTGCAAGCGGCAGGGACGTCGGATTTGAAGCGACCGAAAAGGGGACGGTCATTGATATTCAAAAAACCGAAAGGCAAGATTTTGCGACGGTTTATGAAATGACGGTAGACAGATATTGAAAATAAAAGTTTTGGGAACAGAAAATCCGCAGCGAGAATTAACGATTCAAATGAACGAAACCGTTGATTCTCGCATTTTGTTGTTAATTTCAACACTTTTACAGTTGATTTAAATGCGATTATCGTTAATCTTAACACCATTACCGTTAATTCTTGACTTTTTTATTGAGATGCTATAAAATAAATCTCCCGTTTTCGACACTTGAATGATTGGAAAGAGCCGGACTTCCCCGTAAAATAAGGAAAATCCGGCTCTTATCATTGGGCTGAAATGTTGCATGTAAATCTTATTTTAAAAATTTTTTTATCATGGCATTCAGTTCTTTCGGCCTGTAGTGGAGGCGGTCCAACGGCAGCATTGTCAGCCGGGTCAGGGCGTCCAGCGCGCTGCTTCCATTATAAAGTGCCATGTATTCGATATCATGGATATTGGCGACATTCATATTTTTCAGAGTGGTGATCAGGGCTTCCACTGTCACATGTGTCCCCTGGTCGTCCAGTCTGGCCTCCAGCAGCCGGTACACCAGCAGGGCCGTGTAACAGATCAGGAAGTGTGCCCGGATACGCTCCCGCAGCCGGTGGTTGACCGGACGTCCATTGAAGTTTGTTTTCATGACCCGGAAACAGTCTTCGATCTGGTATCTTTTGCCGGATACGGCCAGGATGTCTTTCGCGGGATCCGCGAGATTGGTCGCCACCGCGTAATAGCCATCGTATTTTTCTTCTTCCGCAATCTTTTCTTTGTCCAGAATGTACGTTACTTCCGCGTCTTCCCCGGATTTTGTTTTCGCGGTCCGTTTCATAAAGCGTTTCACGTCATTCGGTCCTTTTTTGATCTCCTCCGGATCATTCAGCGCCAGAAGCTTTTTTGCCCGTTCCACCTGCCGACTG
>CANQBX010000135.1 GCA_947589095.1 uncultured Lachnospiraceae bacterium | reverse complement strand
TCCGCTCACCCCCCAATTCCCCTCCGACTTTCTCCCTTCAGAGAGAGAAAAACAACATATTTTAAGGGCATAGAACCCCCCTTACAGGGCGTTTATTATCAATATATTTTTTCCCTATTTTCTGTTATAATTATAGCCTGTCCGCTGCGCTATATCGAGCCCTTCGGACAGGCTATTTTCACAGGCTATTATCACTCTAAGAATAATTCCGTTTTCCGCTCATAGGACGGGGTAAGGCAGGAAAACAGTAAATATAATAAATACAGTAAATATGGTATGAATATAATCAATACTTCTCATTCGCCATAATGGCCTCTACAACCAACGATGATAAGAACCCCGCCTTCCACATAATCGGTCAGCCGGTCTGTTTCATTGATCCGGCGGCTCCAAAGGCCAGACAGATCATGCTTCAACAAGCTCATGCTCCTCCAGTCTGGCCTTCCCGGATTTAATATCTTCCAGTCGTCCCTTTAAGATGCGGATATTACTCTCCGAGTAAAACGGGTCAGGCTCAGTTGTAGGGAGTTCGCTTAAATCAGTATATTTTCTAATAATCATAGATAATGCCGAATCACGTCATTATTGCGCAAGGCCACTTCCAATATCCGACTCAGGACAGAAGTGTAACCTTTCCCAAGTGACTTCGCCTTTCTCAGTGCCTGCGGTGATAACCGCAACGTCACCGTCTGCTTGTTTCGCTCCAGCCTGTTCTCGTCGCTTATGCGACAAAATTCCTTCAGTTCCGTCTTCGACAACTCTGGGCTGTCCTCGTCAAAAGTAATCGGCATTGTACTGGCTCTTTCAAGCATCTCAATCTCTTCCTGTGTAATCGATCCTCGTTCCTCAAGTGTTGTCCTGATAACCATAATACTCCTCCTTTTCTGCCTTTGTTGCCCGTCTTGCAGAAATAATACGAATCGTCTCCGGGCGCTCAGTATAGACAACTGTTACCACCATAAAGGTGCCACTAATCTCGCCTATGGTCAGGTATCTATCTTCGTTCAGCGAATGGGCAGCATCATACTTCTCCAACCGGTTTAGATCTTTAAATACAAGGATGGCTGTCCTAAAGCCGATCCCATGCTTGGCGATATTCTTTCGATCCTTCTCATCGTCCCACTCAAACAGCATCTCTATTCTCCCCTCAACTCACTATTCTCATTGTATCATTTCGTAACACAATTTGCAACACTTTTTAGCAATACTCCTGCGAAAAAAATTGCCGTAGTCTACCGCTGACCATACGCCCTCACTGCTACCGAAGTCGAAGCTCCTTCGGGATGACACCCAGCGGCTTTGTGTGAAAGAATATAACCTCCCAGTACCCATATCTCCCATTCGCTTGAAACCGTGGCTTGAGCATGATGTTATACTGTGCTGGCTCGGCGCACCACTGTCGATCATCCATCATGGCTCCATAACTGCCATCGTAAAACGCATCAAGCCCCAGTCTGTAAATCAGCCGCTCTCCTGCCGCATCCTGGTGAAGAAGCTCATCCATGATCTGCTTGCGTGCTACTTCCTCTGAAAGATCTATTGTATACGGACTTTGTATCACCGTTTCCCATAATAAAACCTTTCGCCAGCTGCGGTTTCCATCCCTATATCGGTGTTCTTTCTCCCCAGAGACAACCACACCGTAGCCGGTATGCTGTTTCTTGGGCCTTATTCCCCGATCAGCGTTGGCTCGCTCTTTTGCTACCCGCAACAAATCCGCATTTAGGGCCCGCTGATGGGCACTTTCCGCCCGTTCAGCCGCCAGGTCGTCCTCTATGGCCTCTACGGTCTCACGGGCCTCCTGGGCGGCTTTCTGGGCCGCGTAACGAGCCTCCTGCTTTGCCGCCCCGATTTCTCTTTCTGCATTATATTTTGCGTCTCTGGCCTTCTGCTCCGCTACTGATACTTTATCTAACAGCTTGCTATATTCTTTCTCCGTCAGAATCACATGCGTACAGTTTGGATCGGATTGCCCACCCGAAACCTCCGGGTATCTATCCAACGCACCCTTCTTTACAAACTTGGCCACAGCAGTACCCCCTTAAAGGCCACGGATATAGTTATCGGCCACGACGCTGATCCGATTATGTCCCAGGGCCTTGCTGCAGACCAGCATGGCCGCTTTGTCCAGCTTCCGGCCCGCTTCGTCCTTCCTGCAGGTATAGACCTGGCTCTGATACCGACGCCCTGTTCCCTTGTTCACACGGTCATAGGGGATCTCCTCGATGGCCCTGGCATGGGCCTTATAAATGGCCGTGGCATACTCCGCCCGGTAACCGTGAATGTCGGCGCTCTGGTGGACGTGCTGCCACACTTTCTCCTCGGCGGGAGTGGCCCGCACCCGCTCTACGATCTGTGCCGCATCCGGCCCGACAATGGGACTCAGGCGCTCTCTGCCGCCCTTCCCGTTGCGGACGTGGGTAAAATATTCTTCTGTGAACAGCCTGGTGTCCCGGAGCATTTCAAGCCGCTTTGCGTCAGCCGGCGTCAGCTGCATCGATGGCCGGCTCTCCAGCTGGGAGATCTCCGCATCGATCTGCTCCCTGGTAACCAGGTCTTTCCCCCGCAGCTCCCCAAGCTCACGCCGGCGCAGCCCCGTTCCCTTGCAGAAGCGGATCAGCTCGTCATTGTTTGTTTTGGAGAAGTGACGATCCCTCACCCGGATGCCACGGCTCCGCTTAATGTCCTCCCGGTTCCGCTTCGGGGGCTTGAAGTAGTTATCATCATCCGGGGAGATACCGTACAGCTTTCCCATGGCCTTGGCCTCCAGCTGGATCGTCCAGGCCGATAAGCCCTGATCCGTCCTGGCCTGCAGCCACTCACTCACATACTTTCTGGCACTTTTCAGTGTGGTACACTCCGGGTGCTGTTCCTTGATGTACTTAATGAAATACTTGGTGTGTTTCCAATACCCCTTGTAGGTGTTGGCCGAGAAGATTTTATCCTTCTCTGTCCCATTGGCCACAGCCTCTTTTTTGCTCTCCCCAAAGGCCTGCATCCCGGTGAGCCGGTCATAGGCCTGCTGATGCAGATCTTTGGAGTATGATTTGTTGCGTCGGCCCATGCGCCCATCCTTTCTCAATCTGGTTCGTTAAAGCTAAGCCGCCTCCTGCCAGCTCCAGTCGGAGACACGACAATCGGCAAATACACTTTTTAACGTCTTATGTGTGACGGTTTTGGGATCGCTCCCGACACTTTTTTATGCTGCTTATGTGTGCAGCCCCGTTTATTGAGATCTACGGCAGTTTGGGTTCTGTCGGCACCTTTTGTAGAGGGTGCGGCTCTCCAGGCGATTTACGGCAACCTGGCTACCATCACAGGGTGGATAGGGACACGATGCGTTTTTCTTACCAGCACTTTCAAAAGGATTACTCGTGCAGGGTCCATGGTGCGCTTTCCAATTCACAAAGGTTACTTCGGCAAGCCCGCACACCACATAGGAGCATCACGCCTAAAGTGGCTTCTTATTAGCAAAGTGCTAAACCCCCGACCGGCGATCACCGGCCAAGACGCTCTGGGCCTAATTACTATTTACCCTCGCCCAGACGAGCAATTTGACCCGCAGCTCCCGGCCCGTCCTGGCCGCAGCCGCTCACCGTCTTCCACCTCTCTTCCTGTCATGAGGTAAATCTTTCCTGTCACGATTATCATACCATAGAAATGCAGGGTTGTCAACATACTCACAGAAATAACCGTATAACGGTTTACCCGTTCAAAATTTAAACGGGTAAACCGTTATACACTTGCGATCGATACACTAACCTCTCTTGCAACAAGCCGTCGAATTCGACAGAATATTAGCGCTACACCTTCCAATCTGGCAACAGGAAGGGGGCTGCCGCAGAAGTACACCCAAAACCCTTAGTGCCGGTCATAGGCACGCGTAATTGGCTACTACCTTTGCCATTGGCTTGGCCGGTACCGCAAGAGACAGTACAAAGTGCCCCCCAAGAGGTAGCAACTCTTGGGGGGCACTTTGTGTCCACTTTAGGGCAATAATTTTATCCCTTAATTGGTGTCTTATTTTTATAAATATCAATTATACACTTTTCCCCAGCAACATTATCCGTATTCAGGCCACCACTAAATGACATACCAATGCCACCTTTGTCATCAGCCGAAAGACTTGGGAATCCAATATTCAAAATAGTATGACCATATAGTGCGCTAAACTTCACATACTGGATACTGCGTGTGAGATATGGTTGCCGCTGTATTTGCAACGACACAGAACCATCCAGTGCAATCGTTTCGTCACCGACATCAGTCATTAATATATTAAACTTCACTGTGTTAAAATCCAAATCATTGATAGGCTCCAACTTTCTAATTTCCGAAAATCCATCCAAGGAATCATAGTAATTTACAAATGCAGAAGTAAGATAACCAGCATATGTATCCACAACTTCGCCATCAATAGCAATAGCTTCCCACCTCATTGCAACGGAATCTTTATAGCACACAAATGGAGCTGGATCCCAGTTCCAACGATATTCAACACGAAACTCTGAATCGGATGCAGATATGGGATTAATCTTCCCATAACATTTACCCGCCAATCCTCTCAATTCAGCTTCAGTTAAATTGACAGTCTTGGTCCTATCAATCTCTTTCAGTTTAGCAATCTCAGCAGACGTATAACCATATGCGGCCAATGTTTCTTCTGATAGTGCAGCACGCTTTATTAGCCGTTCTTCAATAACGTCATCGAGTTCATTCTTAATTACATAAATCTCTTCTTCTGTGTATCCTTTTTCAACGAGGTCTTCGTCATTACATTCTTGCAATTCAAGATACATGTCATACTCATTTATGACAAATGTGGTGTCTGCAGAATCTACTGTTTCAGCCCTTACAGTAGAAACAGCAGAAGAAAAAAGCATTGCTATAACCAGCAAAAAGCTAACTTTTCTCCCGATTTTTCCAGTTTTAATTAACATTTCACGGCCTCCGTTCTATTTCGCAATAAGCATTCCGAGCGAAATCACAGTAATCAATTAATTAGAGGTCACAAGTAACGCAGTGATAATCGGGGTAATTGTCATCATAAATAAGGAAATCACAGCTCTTATTTTCTCATTTTCACACCTATCCCCAGATAAAATCTTCTTTATGGCATCCAGTAATGATGAAACAAAAATAATGGGCCATAACCATGACGTAAATGCAAGTACAACAAAAACAAAGGAAAATATATTTTTCATGCTTTAAATCCTTTTCCCCCCCTCCCACTATATTGTTTCTTCACATTGCCCTTGCTTCTCTCCCTCCTCTCCACCAAATAGTGTTTTTATTGTATATCGAATCTGAACTCCAAAAAATATTCAGTTTTATTATTTTCTTTGTGGTCAGTTATATGGCACCTTCTGTTTTAGAATTACACCTTCTTCTTCCACCACTATCAATATGCTCTATCAATTCACCACTCATACCAAAGCACCTCGAGGAGGTGTGCTGCCTGCTCCGCCATCTCCCGTTGATCTGCCGGCGCCTCCGGGTGGTCATCCAGCCACTCCCGAAGCACCCCTTCCAACTGGTCTACCTCGCTCCTGCTCTCCAGAATCAGCTTGTCCATTTCACGCTTCATGCCGCTCTCCCCTCTCCTTCTCGTACCCTTTCAGCAAGGCAGCGTTATCCGAGATATACTCACTGATCAAGGCAGAAACAATATCGCTGGCGCTCCGGCGTTCCATATAGGCTATCTTTTGCAGTTGCTCATAGGCACTTGGCCAGAGGGTGAAGGTCACCCTCTTTTTTGTTTCTCTGTCTGCCTTTGGCCGGCCCCGATGCGGCTGCTGAGGCTCTGAATTGGAAATCCCCTGGTTCCCGGCCTGGGCAGCGTCACCACCGACAATCCCTCTAACAACATGCTCCGTAGCATTCAGTTGATTGTTCCATGAGGACAGGTCCGGCTGCTTCTTTTTCGGCATCTCAATTCACCTCCAAAAATTCGTCCACAAACGCTTTGTAGTCCTCGGCCACGGTGGACTTCTCCGCATATGTATAAATATCTG
>CANQBX010000134.1 GCA_947589095.1 uncultured Lachnospiraceae bacterium | reverse complement strand
ATGTTTCCCTCCCGCCCCCACATATATTGTGGGGAGCGAGGAGGGATTTTTGTATGGTGAAGAAAGACGAGCTTCTGCGGATCTTTGCGGGACCGATCCGGGAGATGCTGGGGAGGGCGGCTCTTAATTGGGATAACGTGCAGGAGATCCGGCTGCGGGTCGGACGGCCGGTGTTCGTGGTGTGCGGCGGGGAGGAGTATGTTCTGACGGCAGGTGGTGTGCGGCGTGGGAAGAGTAGGGCCGCAGATCAGATAATGGGGAAGGCCGCGGCGGCAGACCAGATAACTGTGAGTGTCGGAATGGCAAATCAGATAACGGGGAATACGGGGGCGGCAGGTCAGATTGCGGAGTGTGCCGGAAAAACCGACGGAATATCTGGGAAAATTAAGCTGACGGATCGGGCCGGGGCATATCAGGCGACGCCGCAGGACCTGCGGGAGACGCTGGAATATGTAAGCAGCCATTCCCTCTACGCGTTCGAGGAAGAGATCCGCCAGGGCTTTATCACGATTCAGGGCGGGCACCGGATCGGGCTGGCGGGGAAGACGGTAATGGACGGGCGGGGCGTCCGGACGATCAAATACATTTCCTTCCTGAACGTGCGGCTGGCCCACCAGGTGCGGGGCTGTGCGGACAGGATCATGCCGTATCTGCTGGAAAATGGACAGGCGCTCCATGCGCTTTTCATATCGCCGCCGCGATGCGGCAAGACGACGCTTCTGCGGGACGTGATACGCCAGATGTCGGACGGCCGCGGCTTTACGGTCGGCGTGGTGGACGAGCGTTCCGAGCTGGCGGCCTGCTGGCAGGGGATCCCGCAGAACGATCTGGGCGCCCGCACGGACGTGCTGGACTGCTGTCCGAAGGCGATCGGCATGATGATGCTTGTCCGTGCCATGTCGCCGGAGGTGATCGCGGTGGACGAGATCGGCGGCCGGGAGGACATCGATGCCATGCGGTATGCGATGAACTGCGGCTGCAGGGTGCTGGCGACGGTCCACGGGGACAGCCTGGAGGATGTAGCCCGGAAGCCGGTTCTGGGGGAAATGGTTTCGGAAGGGATGTTTGACCGGTATATTGTCTTAAGCAGCCGCGAAGGCGTGGGAACGGTGGAAGAGATCCGGGACGGGAATGGGAAATGCCTGCATTCGGAGAACCGCGCGAAATCAGCGAACAGAAAAGAAGGAGAGGAAGGAGGCCGCTTATGATCTGGTTACGGCTAACGGGTTGTGTGCTGGTAACGGCGTCCTGCGGCGCTTTAGGGATCTTAAAGGCGCGGCAGTGGCAGTCCCACCGGAAGATGCTGGAAACACTGCGGCGGATGGTCTATCTCCTGCGGGGGGAGATCCTCTACGCCATGTCGCCGCTTCATGAGGCCCTGGAACGGGTCGGCCGGAAATCGGACGGACCGGCCGCGGTCTGGTTCTGCCGGATGGCGGAGCGGCTTGGCCGGCAGGAGGGGGAGACATTTTCCCGGGTATGGAAGGAGGAACTGGACAGGCAGGCGAAGGCGATGCTTCTGTCGGCGCGGGAGCATACGGAACTGGCGGAATTCGGGGAGCATCTGGGGTATCTGGACGTGGGAATGCAGGAGCGGACCATTGCGCTGTATCTGGAGCAGCTGGATCTGTCGATCGGATTTATGAGGGAGCATGAACAGGAGCGGACGCGGATGTGTACCTGTCTGGGGATCATGGGGGGACTGTTTCTGGCGGTGATCCTTTGCTGAAAAGGCTGCGGAGCGTTTGTGAGAAATCAGAGAGGACAGTTGTAGGATTGAACGGTGAAGAAATCGGTTGGAGAACTGGTTGGAAGACCGGTTGGGGAAACAAGTCGGAAATCGGCGGGAAAATCAGCGGGTGGATCGATGAGAGAACCGGCAAGGAATCTATAAGTGAATGAGAAAATTGGTAAAAATAGGCGAATAGTTGATGGGAGAAGGGTCAGAAGCCTAAGCGGCGGCAGAAGCGCGCATGCAGAAAAAGGAGGTTCATATGGGTGTTAATCTGATATTCCGGATCGCGGCGGTGGGAATCCTGGTGTCGGTGATCTGCCAGGTATTAAAGCACAGCGGACGGGAGGAACAGGCGTTTCTGACGAGCCTGGCCGGGCTGATTCTGGTGCTTTTCTGGATGGTGCCGTATATTTACGATCTGTTCGAGACGATCCGTGACCTGTTCGCATTATGAAAACGGAAGTCGCTGGGTTACATAGGTTGCATAGGTTATATGGGCTGCATGGGTTATATGGGCTAAATGGATTTCATGGGCCGCATAATCGTGAGGACAGGGGGGCGGGAACATGACGGTGATCTCCATAGCCGCGATCGGTATCGCGGCGGCGCTTCTGGCGACTCAGTTTAAGAGCGTGAAGGGAGAGTACGGAATCTATCTGGCAATGGCGGCGGGGCTGGTGATCTGCTTTTACAGCGCCGCGAAGCTTCAGACTGTGACGGAGACATTTGCGAAGGTGAAGTCGTACATACGGATCAACAGCGTTTATCTGGACACGCTTCTGAAAATGGCGGGCATTGCCTACATCGCGGAGTTCGCGTCCGGGATCTGTAAGGACGCTGGTTATGGCTCGCTGGGAAACCAGATCGAGATCTTCGGCAAGCTGTCGATCCTGGCGGTCAGCATGCCGATCCTGCTGGCGCTTCTGGAGACGGTGCGGGGGTTCCTGGCATGAGGGGCGGGGATCGGAGCAAAAATGTGTGGTATTGGCAGAGCGGAGAGAGTAACGGAGGCACATTTTTGGTTCAGCATCGGTGTAGGAGAGAAATCACCGGCATAATGCGGTATATATGGGGATTATTTCTCTTAATGACTGTATTCAGCTTTTTGCGGTGCGGGGAGGCAGCAGGCGCATCGGTATGTGGACAGATACATCTGGAAGGACTGTGTCAGAATAGTCTGCGTCAGGAAAATCCATGCCTGCGAAATCTGCGCCTGCGTAGCATATGTCTGATACGGAGCGAAGAGGGAGGCTCTGCGTCGGAAGACGACTCCTTCGACAGTCTCTCAGGCATCCTGGAAAGACTGAATCTGCAGGAAGCCGAGGATTACGCGCTGGCCAGCCAGAGCGGATCCGCGCTGAGCCTGACGGATATCGTGCGAAAACTGGTGACCGGCGATCTGGACGGGATCGGCCGGGACATGCTTGCGGTCGTCCGGCAGACGCTGCTTGCGGAGATCAGCGCGGGAGGCAGCCTCATCGGTCAGATCCTGCTTCTGGGCATTCTGGGAGCGGTGTTTGCCAATTTCTCCAGCGTATTTTCCGCCAGCCAGATCTCGGAGACCGGCTTCTATGTGGTATATCTGCTGCTATTTACGATGCTGACAGCGGCTGTCGGTGAGAGCATGGCGGTGGCGGCGGAGACGGTGGGGACGATCCTGGGGTTTATGAAGGTGCTGATGCCGGCCTATTTTCTTGCGGTGGCGTTCTCGGGCGGAACCGTGTCGTCGGCAGCCATGTACGAAGCGGCCATGTTCGGCATGACGGCGGGAGAGTGGGCGCTGAATTCGGTCATGATCCCGCTGGTGCGCGTATGGCTGGTCCTGGCGCTGGCCGGAAATCTGACGAAGGAAAATGTATTTTCCAGGCTGACGGAACTGGTGGGGCAGATCATCGGATGGGGCATGAAGACGCTTCTTGGACTGGTGCTGGGGCTGCAGATGGCGCAGACGTTAGTGCTTCCTTACGTGGATTCCCTGAAAAACGGAGCTCTCCGGAAGATGGTGGGCCTGATTCCCGGCGTGGGACAGAGCGCGGCCGCGGCGGCGCAGATGCTGATGGGGGCCGGTGTGCTGGTCAAGAATTCGGTAGGTATGGCGGCCGTGATCGTTCTGGCGGTGATGGCTGCGGTTCCGGTGGTGAAGCTGCTGGTGCTGATGGCATTTTACCAGTGTACGGCGGCCATTCTGGAGCCGGTCTGTGATAAGCGGGTGCTGGCCTGCGTCACGGCGGCGGCCAAATGCCATAAGGAGCTTCTGCGGATCGTATTTACGGCGGTGCTGATCTTTGTCGTGACGATCGCCATTGCGTGCGCGGGGACGAACGCGGCGTATCTGGCGTGATAGGCCGGGGCGCCGGTGGTCTATTTGAAATGGCAGGGACTGTAAATGGAGAGACATATCGTAAGCGCTGAGACCTTATGAATGCGGGAGAAATGTATCCGCAACCGGCTGGCACTGGTCGGGAAGCAGAAAGGGGGAATTTCTGTGGCGTGGCTTTATAACTGGGCGGCGGATATCCTGTGCTTTCTGGTGCTGATGAGTCTTCTGGAGACATTGCTTCCGTCGAAGAAATACGTTCGATACATTCGGTTTTTCGCCGGGGTGGTGCTGATCCTTGTGGCGCTGCAGCCGTTCCTCGGCGGGCTGGGACTGGCGCAGGAGATCGACCGGTATTTCGGGGAGTTCAGCTTTCAGACGGAGGTACGGGACATCCGGCGGGACGTGCTGGGAATCGAGGAGGAGAGACGGCAGCAGATGTTCGCAAGCGGCGAGGAAGCGGCAGCGGCGGATGTGGAGGCGATGGCGCGGGAGAACGGGTTTGTTCCGGTGCGGACGGAGGTGGAGATTGAAAAGGACGCGGAGAGTGAGAATTACGGGGCGGTAGTGCGTGTGGCTGCGGTGGTGGCGCGGGAGAGAGAGGATGAAACTGGAAGTCCGGCGGCGGAAGGACAGACGGTGGTGGAAGCGCAGGGGATGCAAGAGTTGCAGACTATGGCTGGCGAGTTGGGAATACGTGAGCCGCTGACTATAGCGGATGAAACTGAGAAGCGTGACTCACAGACCATAGCAGATGCGTCAGAGATACATGGAACACAGGCTGCAGCGGACGAACAAGAGACGCACAACCTGCAGGCCACAGAAGGCGGAGAATCCGCTTCCGCGGGAAGCTTCGCCGGAAAAAAAACAGCAGAATCGGAGTCGTCGGAATCTGACGCGCATAAGGAAGCAGAGATATCATCGGTTAAGATCGAGACTGTCCGGATCGAGATCGAGTCTTTGGAAAAGACGGATCCCGTTGTACCCGGCCCAGAACAGGCGCCGGAAGGTGCCGGACCGTCGCAGGATCCCGGCCTGTCCGCCGTATCGGACAGCCTTGCGGAGTTAAAAAGAAAGGTGGAACGCTTCTATGAACTGGAACCCGAAGACGTGGAAATTCAACTGGAAAGGCGATAAAGAGCGGTGGATCATCCTGCTGGCGGTTGGGCTGATCTTCCTGATCCTGGCGTTTCCGTCCGGAAAGAAAAATGTGACGACCCGGGACGATTTCGATTCCGGGAGCACGGCAGGCGCAGGTTACGGTTTTGGGGGAAGCAGCACTATAGACTCCGGCACCAGCGGCGGTTACAGTGGCAGCAGCGGAAGCGGAAGCGGCACAGGCGGCTATGGAGACGCGGCCGGAAGCGGATATGGCGGCGGTTACGGAGACAGCGTCGGAAACGGCAGTGTCACAGGCGGCACCGTCCAGAACACCAGCCTCATTTCCGCATCCCTGCCCGCGGCGGCAGCCACTACTCTCACCTATGAGCAGCATTTAGAGGAACGCCTCAAGGAAATTCTTTCGCATGTGGACGGCGTCGGCGCGGTGGATGTGATGATCGTTCTGCGCTCCTCCGAGGAGCGGGTCTGGCTGACGGACCGGGACACGAATTCGTCCTCCACCCGCGAGACCGATTCCGGCGGCGGCAGCCGCCAGATCCAGAGCCAGGAGATCCGCGAGGAGACGGTTCTTACCGGTCAGAGCGGCAGCGCGGCTCCCGTTCTGGAGAAGGAGGTGTACCCGGAGATCAGCGGCGTGGTCGTAAGCGCAGCCGGCGGCGGGAGTCCGGCGGTCCAGGCTGAAATTTCCGCCGCGGTGGAAGCATTATTCGGCGTCCCGTCTCATAAAATAAAAATACTAAAGCGGGTAGAATAAAAAAAGGAGTGCTGCACATGAAATTAAAGCTGAAAAGAGATCTTCCCAACATCAATATGAAAAAACTGTTCCGCCGCAACCAGATCATTGTGAC
>CANQBX010000133.1 GCA_947589095.1 uncultured Lachnospiraceae bacterium | reverse complement strand
TGAATAAAAGAAGGAGGATATGACAATGGCACTTTCAAATCTTGCCGGATGGGCTGAGGATAAGGCTGCTTCTGCCTGCGGAGCTGCCTGCGGCGCATCGGATAAGCCGGAAAAAAAGCCTGCTGCCTGTGGCACTGCCTGCGGTGCGGCTGATAAGCCGGCAGAGGCTCCCGCTGCCTGTGGCGCTGCCGACAAACCGGAAGAAAAGCCCGCCGCCTGCGGGACTGCCTGCGGCGCTTCTGACAAATGATCCGGACAGTTGGGGATTGTTCCCGGCGGGAATACCCGCCGGGGCGCTGTGTGCCAGTGGCACACGCTTAGCGCCGACCGGAGCGAAGCGGAGAGCTGTGTGCCAGTGGCACACGCTTAGCGCCGACCGGAGCGAAGCGGAGAGCTGTGTGCCAGCGGCACACGCTTAGCGCCGACCGGAGCGAAGACTATACGATAAGAATTCGGGAAACCGATCAATATAAAGCGAGGGTATGGTATGAAGCAGTATTTTTCTTTTCAATGGCATATCACGGATGAATGCGATCAACGGTGCAAGCACTGTTACATTTTCTCCGGGGATAAGTGCCATGAGCTTAAGAGCATGACCTGGGCGAAGATGGAAGACACCTTCTATAACTGCCTGGACTTCTGCGAGGTGTATGGCCGCCTGCCTTATTTCTACCTGACCGGCGGCGACCCGATCCTGCATCCGGATTTCTGGCGGCTGCTGGCGCTGTTCAAAGAACACAACGTTCCGTTTACGATCATGGGCAACCCATTCCATTTGAACGATCAGGTATGCCGGGAAATGAAATACTACGGCTGCGAAAAGTACCAGCTTTCCCTTGACGGCCTCCATGAGACCCACGACTGGTTCCGCAAGCCCGGCTCCTTTGACTGCACGATGGAAAAGATCGGCTGTATCAACCGCTCCGGGATGCGGAGCGTGATCATGACGACGGTATCCAAAACAAACCGCATGGAAGTGCCGGGAATCATTGACGCGGTTGTGGCAGCAGGAGCAAACGTGTTTGCTTTTTCCCGCTATGTCCCCAGTGGCGGCGATCTGGACGCTTCCATGACGCCGCAGGAGTACCGTGAACTGCTGGCGATCTGCGATAAGAAATTCAAAGAATATGAGGCGGAGGGCTGCCAGACGTATTTCAACAAAAAAGACCATCTCTGGACGCTCTACGAGTATGAGACAGGAACTTTCAAAATCCCCGCAGACGCCAAGGAGGGCATGATCTACGGCGGGTGCAACTGTGGCAACTGCCATATCACGATCCTGCCCACCGGCGATGTGTACGCCTGCCGCCGCGTTGCGGAGAGTAAAGTCGGCAACGTATTCACCGACCGGTTGGCGGATGTTTGGGTATGTGAGATGGAGCAGTATCGTGAATATGATAAATTCGTCAAGTGCAGCAAGTGTGAATTAAAGGCGTGGTGCCGGGGCTGTCCCGCTGTGGCAAAAGGGACGAACGGAAGCTTCTATGAGGCCGATCCACAATGCTGGAAGGAGGCAGGCTGATGGAACTTTTAGAGCTTATGAAATACCGCCGTTCCATCCGCAAATATCAGGACCGGCAGATCTCCCGTGAGGATATGGAAAGGCTGTGTCACAGAATGTGACTGATAAAAAATATTTACAGACAATTTTATATATTGTCTGCATTTCTTCTACTTTTTAGACAATAACTCGACAGCCCATTTATGATTCTTTGTTTTATACTTTTGCATATTTATTAAACTCCTGCTTCCTTTTCTTCACTTAGACATAAAAACAAGACTGCAAGATATTCTTCCAGTCAGCTTTGAATTGTACTAATCTGTTTGATTTACAATGCGCCAAGAAGTACATCACAGTATCTTATCTTTCCTTTATATTCTAACGATGTTTTCAACATTGTATCTATTCTTAACTTGTCTTTCATTTTCTTTCTTTGCACCCAATTACACCACAGTAAGTAATTATTTAGATACTTCGTTGATACCCCTTTGAACTGACTTACAAACGCTTTTATTACGCTATGATACGAATTTACGTTGTTCAAGTGATAAATACCTCTTTGCTTCTCTGTTGCGTTTATAGTCTCTAACTGTAAATTATTGTTTTGTGCAAAATCGTTATATGATAACACTCCATCTGTACACAACACTGATTCCTTTTGTATTACTCCTGTAAATACTTTTTCGATTTTCTCAGATGTTAATGCTGCTGTTCCTGCTACTGTTGAAAATGAGTGCTGACTTCTATCTACTCCACATGCTACACATGCCTGCTCATGTGAAAGTCCCTTTGTGTGATTCTCTCCACCCCTCTTTCTTGCAGCTCGACCATATAAAGTTGCAAAATTTCCTGCATTTTTATGATTGCCTTTATATGATACCAAGAAGAATGTATCATCAGCTTCTACGATTCCACCCAACATAACCTTTTCTTTGTCCCTTAAAGCATTTAAGATTTTATGTCGCCACATGAATGCTGTGTTTCTGTGAATATTGCATTTTTCTGCTGCTTTACTTAGTGTATATTTCTCATTCATGCACCACACAAACGTCTCCCATACTTCTATACGTTTATGTGTTCCAGATAATACAGAATCCTTAGCTCCAGAGAAGTAATGGCCGCAATTCTTACATTTATATTTTTGCAGTCCATTTTTACGTTTACCATTTTTAACTATGCCATCTACACAACCACAGGATATACAGTATAAACCATTACTAAATCTTGCATTTTCAATACTATCTTGATTCAGACTAATTACTGATTTTTGCAACTGTTCTTTTGTCTTATTGCTTACACTGATTTTTGCAACTTGCTTTTTAGATTTATTAGAAGTCAAATTTATGCCTAATTTATGCATTGTCTGTATTGTGCTTTCTATCTCTAATAAATCACTGCTATTTAACCCTAGTAGTTGCTGTAGGATTTCTTCTTTTGTTAATTGATTCATCACATTCTCACTCCATTTTACAAAAATTTACAATACTATTGCATAGTAGTGTAAATATACTATACTATTCAACCTGACAGCCGAGTTTCTCCAGTTCTTCCAGAATCGAAGAATCTATACGTTCTACACTACCAGAGCTGATTTTCTCATATGCGTCCACAATCGCCACCGGCGGGAGCGAATCTCCAACCCTGTGGATCTCCATTCGGATTTCGTCGCCTGTTGAAACCTCGTCCACCGGAAAGTCGATTAGTACGCCGTCAGGCTGGTAATTGATTTTCGCCAAATCGCCTGCTTCGAAAAAAATCGAATCATACTTCGCCTCAAAATAAGCACCTTTATCCGTAAGTACAACATATCCAGTATAAAACCCGTCCCCATCTGTACCTTTTGAACGCCATTGATTCAGTTTACACAGTAAAACCACTATAACCAGTACCACAGCGACAAAAAAGACTGCACATACTTTCTGATTCTTTTTTATACGTTCTACCATTTCAAAAACTTCTCCTTTCTAACATTAAAAGAATACTAATAAACCATTCAATCTATTGTTTCTTACCTTCCAATTAATTTATCTGTTCTATAAATGTTAGCACATATTTTCTTATAAATCCAGTTTTAGAACAATAAGATAATAAAATTTTTAGAAATAGTAATTTATCTTATTTTATGGTATACTACTCAATGCATAAGTATGTTTTTATCGTCAAAGAAAATAGAAACAATGTTGTGTATAAATATTCGTTTTAATGCATAATATACAAAGTCGATTTTTGACACTTTTTCTGTCTAAATTCTAACCTATATATTCAAATTGTCTATATATTTTCTGACTTTAATGTCATCAGTCAAATTGTGTGATACAGCCTATGGAAACGATCATCGAGGCGGGAACCTATGCGCCAAATGCCGGAGGCGGCCAGCGCAGTATCATTGTTGGTGTCCGAAATGCGGAGCTTGCGGAGAAGATCGGCAGGCTGACCGTCGCCCGGTTTGACCGCTCTAAGCTCACCGGCAGTTATGTTTCCGCCGAACAGCCCAGCATTATCGACGACCCGACCATGAAAAGCGGGTTCTATGGCGCTCCCGCTGTCTGCGTCGTTTTCGCCATGAAAAATTTTCTTTACAGCATCCCGGACGCCTTTTGCTGTGCCGAAAACATGGTGCTGATGGCCACGGAGCTTGGCATTTCCTCCTGCATTATCGCCAGGGGCGAGGAAACTTTTGACAATGAGATCGGCGCGGCGCTTCTCAGTGAGTGGGACATCCCCGAAAACTATATCGCCCGCTGCTTCGTAACATTGGGATATTGTGACGGTGAATATCCGCTGCCGAAAACGAGAAAAGCGCAGCGAAGCAGAATCATTGAATGAGGTGTTAAAAATGAACGCACAAATTTGTTTGAAGAAATTAGAATATGTCGGCGTATTGGCCTTTGCAACAGTGGACAAAAACGGTGCGCCGCAGATACGCAATATCTCTGCCATTCACTATGAGCCGGACAGGATGATCTTCTTCACCGCAAAAGGGAAAGCCTTCTGCGAAGAACTTCTGACCGACGGGCGTATGCAGGTGCTGGGCTATACCAGGTATAAAGAAATGATCCGCCTGTCCGCAAAGGCCGTTCCCGTCCCGGAGGACGAACAGGAGAAATGGATCGACACGATTTTTGCCGAGCAGCCCTATTTATCCAACGTCTATCCCGGCGATACCCGACGCTTGGCGGGAATTGTCTTTGAGATCCGTGACGCGGAAATAGAATATTTCAATCTCGGCGTCAATCCGATTTTCCGGGAAAGCTACACCATCGGCGCGGGAAATCTCACGCAAAAAGGGTATATCATTTCCGAAAAATGTATCGGCTGCGGCAAGTGCCTGAAAAACTGTCCTCAGCGGTGCATTGAGCAGGGAAAGCTGTACCGTATTCAGCAGAACCACTGCCTGCACTGCGGAAATTGCTTTGCGGTCTGTCCCGCAAAGGCGATTGAAAAGCGGGGATAAATTCAGCGGTAATCTGTAACCTGTGGTATGAACTGATGAATGTATCGGTGAATGTATCGGTCTTAAAAAGGCGCTATACAATCGGGAAACAGTATGCTATAATCGAGACATGGGAAACCAGAGCCGGGCGGCTTACCCTCTGTTTATCGGAGGGGCTAACCCTCCAGACGAAAGAAAGGGGGGCTTGCCAATGATAATTACATATTCTGATTTTGTTCAGACTGGAATATTCATTGTGGCCCTTGTCAGTCTGTGTTATCAGATTTTCAAGGGGAAAAGAAGATAGCCGCCATTACTGCGAATAATGACGGCTGTTTGTATTAAATAGCTTGTGTTCGGGGTAAGCCGTGCCTCTGGCTTCCCTTTTCAATTCTCAATATAGCACATCTGAAGGCGCGGCGCAAGTAGTTTCCGCGAATTTCCCGATAAACCTACGCGGTCATAGTCCAGCGGGGCAGCAGGAGCAATCCGATTAGGATGAGGCATTGCGCCTGCTGCCATTCAGTATAACATAGTCTGGACAATCTCAGTTCGAACCAGAGGTTATAACTGCTGAACCAACTGAGACTTCTGTTCTCCGGTAAAACGGGTTAGAATTAAATCAACAAATAAATCCCACAGGAGGTACAGAGTATGGAATACATCACATTGAATAACGGAGTTAAAATGCCTATGGCCGGGATCGGCGTGTTTATGATGTCGCCCGCCGAGGCAGAGGCGTCGGTAGAAAGCGCACTGAAAAGCGGCGTCCGCCTGATCGATACGGCCAACGGCTATATGAACGAGAGCGGAACCGGCCGCGGCATCAAAAAGAGCGGCGTGGCCAGAGAGGACATTTTCCTTGTCACTAAGCTGTGGCCGACAGTCTATGAAAAGGAAACAGCGGTAGACGAAACCCTCGCCCGGCTCGGCACGGATTACATCGACCTGCTGTTCCTGCACCAGCCCACCGCCAACTGGCGCGAAGGTTACAAGAATATCGAAAAGGCAGTTAAGGCCGGCAAGGTGAAAGCCATCGGTCTTTCCAACTTCCCTGATGAACTCCTTCGGGAAGCCATCGACACCATGGAGCTGAAACCCCAGGTAGTTCAGGTGGAGGCGCACCCATACTATCCGCAGGAGGAGCTTAAAAAGATTCTTGCCGAGACAGGCATGGGCCTTATGGCATGGTATCCGCTGGGCCACGGCGACAAGTCGCTGATTCAGGAACCGGTATTTACGGAACTTGCGAAAAAATACGGCAAGACCAATGCCCAGATCATCCTGCGCTGGCATATTCAGAGCGGCAATGTAGTGATCCCCGGCTCCAAGAATCCC
>CANQBX010000132.1 GCA_947589095.1 uncultured Lachnospiraceae bacterium | reverse complement strand
TTCCAGTCCCTTGTCAGCGTTACGCTTCTGCTGATTGCCAATAAGCTGGCCGGTATGGTCGGTGAAGACAAACTGATTTAGGAGGTGGCATAGATGAAGAATCTGCATAAAACATGGTTTGATTATCTGCTGATAGTGTTTTTTGTCTTCATCCTGATCATCACGCTGTATCCGTTCATCAACGTGCTGGCGATCTCGTTCAATGACGCGACGGATACGATGAAGAACATTAATTTCGTCATTCCGCGGAAGTTCACGCTCACGAACTACAAGTACGTGTTCGAAGAGGGCGGGATCGTGATGCCGCTGTTCATCTCCATCGCCAAGACGGTCATCGGTACGCTGCTGGGCGTCATCTGCACCGCGATGCTGGCCTACACCCTGAGCCGTCAGGATTTCGTCGCACACAAGCTGTTCACGATGATCTTCGTCGTGACCATGTATGTCGGCGGCGGTATGATCCCCGAATACCTGCTGATCATGCGTACCCTGCACCTGGGCAATAACTTCCTGGTCTACATCCTGCCCGGTCTGGTCTGGGTCTACAATATGATCCTGGTGCGTTCCTTCATCGACGGCCTGCCCCTGGCCCTTCAGGAAGCGGCACGTATCGACGGCGCCAACGACTTCCAGATCTGGTATCAGGTGGTGATGCCGCTCTGTACCCCGGTTCTGGCGACCATCGCCCTGTACTACGCGGTAGGTCAGTGGAACTCCTTCATGGACACCTACCTGTACGCCAAGGATTTAAAGACCCTGCAGTTCAAGCTGTATGAGATCATGTCCCAGGCGACGATGCAGCTGGATACCCACAACGTCAATAACGTGAACCAGGCCGTCACCCCGATGGCGATCCGTATGGCGGTTACCGTCGTGGCTACGGTTCCGATCATCATCGTATATCCGTTCGTACAGAAGTATTTCGTCGGCGGCATGACGCTGGGCGCGGTGAAGAACTGACAGAAGCTATCCCGATATATTATCCCGCGGAAGCGGGATCGTATATACATATTTTTTAATCCAATCAAGGAGGAATGATTTATGAAAATGCGTAAAGTTATGGCACTGTTCATGGTCGCTTCCATGACGGCTGGCCTTCTGGCCGGCTGCGGCGGCGGTTCCGGCAGCAGTTCCGGCAGCGGCAGCGGTACGACCACGACGGCAGCGGCAGGCGGCAGCGGCGAGACAGCGGCGGCAGGCGGCGAAGCGGCAGCGGATGATTTAACCCCCATTACCTTTGAGTATTACAACGCGGACGGCAGGAACGACGTCTGGGATAACCCGGTAGGCAACGCGATCACCGCGGCGACCGGCGTTACCTTAAAGATCAGCTACCCGGTATCTTCCACCGGCGACCCCGGCGAGGACATCGCCCTGATGATCGCCAATGACGATTATCCGGATCTGATCTATTCCAAGCAGTCCGTTACCGACCTGTATGAGGCCGGCGCCCTGATCGATATGAGCGATCTGATCGACCAGTACGGACCCAACATCAAGAAGATGTATGGCGACGAGTATGACAAGCTGAGATGGGGATCCGGCGACGACGGTATCTATCAGCTGTCCTATGCGGGCGTTCGCGCACAGACCTTAACCTCCGGCGGTACCTGCCAGATCCAGTTCGCTGTTCTGGCGGAGAACGACTATAAGTACCCGACCACCCTGGACGAGTATGAGAAGATGATTAAGGATTATCTGGCGGCTCATCCGACGACGGACGACGGCCTTGAGATGATCGGTATCAGCCAGGTGGCTTCCGACTGGCACTGGATGATCACCCTGGGCAACCCGGCCGGCTTCATCGCCGACGCGCAGCCGGACAATGGCCAGTGGCTGGTTGATGAGAACAACAACGTTACCTACAAGCATGCGAGCGACGATGAGAAGGAATACTTCCGCTGGCTGAGCCGTATGTATGACGAGGGCATCCTGGATCCGCAGTTCGCGACCCAGACTGAGGAAGACTACATCGCGAAGCTGGGTACCGGCCGCGTTGTGGCTATCACCGACGCCAACTGGCACTACGGTCCCGCTGAGCAGGTGCTGATCGCCGACGGCAAGGTCGATCAGACCTACTGCGGTCTGCCGGTGACCTTAAGGGCTGACCAGAAGGCTCCGTCCCTGTTATATCAGGGCCTGCAGGTTGGCTACGGCCTGGGCATCTCCAAGAGCTGCCAGGATCCGGTCCGTGCGGTCAAGTTCCTTGACTATCTGTGCTCTGACGAGGGTGCAAGACTTTACAAGTGGGGCATCGAGGGCGTGAACTACCAGATCGACGACGAAGGCAACTGGTATCGTACTCCCGAGGAGATCGCCGCTTCCCAGTCGGATCCCGACTACTCCAAGAAGACCGGTATCGGCAACTACACCGGATTCCCGATCTACGGCGACGGCGCTGTGGATGAGAACGGCAAGCCGTATACCCCGAATACCCGCGAGTCTGTAGCCGCTGAGTACAACGCGGCGCAGAAGGCTGCCTGCGATGCCTGGGGCGTAGAGCTTCTGGTCGACATCTTCCCGCAGGCCGACGAGTTCGAGACTCCCGAGTTCTCCCCGCTTTGGGCATACGCGACTCCGCAGGAGATCGTAGATCTGCAGAACAAGCTGGATGAGATCGCTTGGCCGGGCATCGTTAAGTGCATCACCGAGCCGCTTGACAACTTCGACGCCAACTGGGAGACCATGGTTCAGACGCTGAAGGACAACGGCCTGGATGAGGCGAATGAGAAGGAGACCGCGTTCCTGGCTTCCAAGCTGCAGTAATTTACGGCCTCTTATTCGGACAGCATCTGTAATTACATAAGAGAAGACCTTGGGGCCTGATATCTTAATGGTGTCAGGCCCCTTTTGCTAACATTTTATCAGGTATTTCCGCGGTGCGTGGTATTGATTGATATGACATGGAAAGATTCGCCTGAGAGAGGAGAACTGTGATGATGAAGAAAAATACACCGTTCTGGGACGCGTCGCTGCCGATCGAGAAGCGTCTGGACTGGCTTCTTGCCGAGATGACGATCGAGGAGAAATTAAGCTGCCTGGCGTCCAGCGTTCCGGATCTGGAGCGGCTGGGGATTCCCGGCATGAACGTGGGCGGCGAAGCCGCCCATGGCGTGGAGGCGAGGAATGACCAGAACGAACTGAAGATTCCGGAGCCGACCACGTCCTTTGTACAGCCCATCGGCATGAGCGCGACCTGGGATCCGGAGATGATCAAAAAGGCCGGCGAGGTTACCGGAATCGAGACGCGGGTGATCTATCACCGCCATCCGGACCGGGGCTTAAGCCGCTGGGCTCCGACCATCGATCTGGAGCGGGATCCCCGTTGGGGCCGGAATGAGGAGGGTTACGGCGAGGATCCGGTGCTGACCGGCGCCATGGCGTCCGCCTATATTCAGGGCATGCAGGGCGACGATCCGAAGTATCTGCGCATCGCCAGCACACTGAAGCATTTCTACGCCAACAATGTGGAGGAGGGCCGCGGGTGGAAGAATTCTTCCATCGATCCCCGCAATGAATACGAGCTTTATCTGGAGCCGTTCCGCCGCGCGATCCAGGACGGCGGCGCGGAGGCCATTATGACGGCTTACAATAAGATCAATGGAACGCCGGGAATCCTTAACCGCGAAGTGCAGGATATCCTGAAAGATCAGTACGGCTTAAAGCACGCGGTCAGCGACGGAGGCGCCATGAGCATGGTGGCGGAGGCCCATCATTATTACGGCACCCACGCGGAGACAGTGGCGAACGCGATCCGGGCCGGCGTGGATGCCATGTCCGAAAACAAGGAGGGCGTGACCGCGGCGGCAAAGGAAGCCTGGGAGCTGGGACTGATGACCGAGGCGGAAGTGGACCGGGCCGTCCGCAATGTGTTCCGCACCAAGCTTCGCCTGGGTATCTACGACGAGCCGGTGCGCAATCCCTATGACAAGGTGACTGAGGCGGATCTGTGCTCGAAGGAAAGTGAAGAGATCTGCCGCCAGGTATCAAGGGAGGCGGTCGTTCTCCTGAAGAATGAGAACGGTGCGCTTCCGCTGGATGCGTCGATGCCGGCGAAGGATCTGGCCATTATCGGGCCGCTTGCGGACGCCTGGTATCAGGATTGGTACGGCGGCGAGCCTCCGTATAAGAAGACGCTGAAGGACGGCGTGGCGGAGATCCTGGGAGAGGGAAGCGCCTGCGTGGACGGCTGGGACCGGGTGGTATTTAAGTACGGCGATAAGGCGGTGGCGGTCGCTGATGACGGGACGCTGACGCTTTCGGACGAGCCGGATGTGTTCGTGAAGGAGGCCTGGGACGGCGGTTATTTCGCGCTGCGAAGCGTCCGCACCGGGAAACTTTGGAACCTGCGGATGCCTATGGGACCCGGCGATGCGGCGGAAATGGGCCGGATCGCGGCGGAGAAGGAGCAGGCGTTCGACTGGTTCGTCGTGGAGATCTTCCATCTGTTTGAGGAAGATGACGGAACGGCTTCCGGGACTGCGGACATTCAGAAGGCTCCGGCGGCAGACAGCCTCGGTGCGGCTGTTGACCGGAAGTGCGTAACGGTAACGATCACCGACCGTTTTGGCGCGCCTCTGACCGTGGATGCGGTTGGCGCTGTCCGTTCCGTACGCGGAGCGGAGCCTGCGAAATTTGTCATGGAAGTGGTTTCTTCCGGTATTGAGGAAGCGAAGAGGGCCGCGGCCGCGGCGAAGAAGGTGGTGCTGGCGCTGGGCTGCCATTCCCTGATCGACTGCAAGGAGACCCTGGACCGGGAGTCCATCGCGTTCCCGGCTCCGCAGCAGAAGCTGTTTGACGCGGTGACATCGGTAAAACCCGACGCGGTGGTGGCTTTATTTACCAACTTCCCTTACGCGATGAGCGGGATCCAGGAGAAGGCGCCGGCGATCCTGATGAGCGCCACAGGGGCCCAGGATATGGGCTGCGCCATGGCGGAGACGCTGTTCGGTCTGAACGCCCCGGCGGGACGTCTGAATCAGACCTGGTATCTGGATGACAGCCAGCTGCCGGATATCAATGATTACGATATCATCAAGGGCGGAAGGACCTACCGCTACTTCGACGGGATGGTGCTGTATCCGTTCGGCTACGGCCTGACCTATACGGAATTTGCTTATGCGGATCTGCGCGTGAGGCTTGTGGGCTTCAAGGATCTGAAGATTTCGCTGAAGCTTACGAATATCGGGAAATGTATGAGCGACGAGGTGGTGCAGATCTACGGCGCCGCTCCGGTTTCCAGGGTGAAAAAGCCGTTCCGCCAGCTGCTGGCGTTTGAGCGCGTAAAGGCTGTGAAGCCCGGCGAGAGCCGTGAGGTGGAGTTTACTGTGCCGGTGGAGGAGCTGCGTTTCTATGATACGATCAGCGGGACGCTGATGGTGGAGGACGGACGCTACCGGATCTTCGCCGGGTCGTCCAGCGCGGATCAAAGGCTGACGGCGGAAGCGGAGGTTCCGGGCCTGCATCCGGGCAGGCGTGATCTGACGAAGAAGATCCGTGCCGACCATTATGACGATTATGAAAATATGCTGCTGACTGAGGGACAGTTCTCTTACAAGGCGGTGACGCAGGCGGATCCTTCGAAGGAGGGAGTGCTGCGGTATGGGGACTGCGTGCTGGGCGATGATCCGAAGGCGTTCGTTCTGCATTTGAAGAGCGGCGCGGGCTGCAGCGTGAAGGTGCTGGTGGATGGAGTGCCGGCTGCGGCATGGGAAGGCAATACAAAGGATTATCGTCAGGGCGGGTTCCCGGCGATGGATGAGAAGGGGCGGAAGGAGGCTGCGCTGCAGGCGAAGACGTGGCCGGTTACTTATACGGATGTGGTTTTGCCGATTGGTGTTTTGATTGCTGAAAAAGATTGTCATACGGTGGAAATTCGGGTGGCGGGGGACGTTCTTTTGTGTTATTATTATGTTCGATAGCAGTTATGCGCGACAGTGGGTGTATGCGGTAGCTGTTGGATGAAGAGTCGCGTGAGGTCCGCGCGGAGACTCCGGCCCCGTCTCAGGTTCGGGTTTTCTCGCGGGAAAATCCTAAGCTCACAGCAATTTGTTAAAAGCATCACGAAAAATGGACAACTCGCTTCGCTCAGACACGTCCATTTTTCGTGATAACACAAATTGCTGTTCGCTAAGGATTTTCAGCCGCTCGCAAAACTCACCTGAGACAGGGCCGGAGTCTCCGTGCTGGGATTTTCGGTTGCTGAGGATGGGGGGAGTCTCCGTGCTGGGATTTCTCTACGATCTCTATGATAAAGAATATGGTGAGATATCAATTCTGAGTGAGCGGGGGTGCGGAGAAAATGGGAATAGCGACTGAGTGGCAAAAGCTGCGCGGGAAATGAGGACGCGGACGGAACGGGCGAAATTGCGAATGTAAGAAAAGGAGATCGGTAAGTATGAAATTCCACAATGGTTGCTGGCTTATGAAGGAGGGCGTGTCGTGGTTTG
>CANQBX010000131.1 GCA_947589095.1 uncultured Lachnospiraceae bacterium | reverse complement strand
CTGCTACTCTTTTTGAAAAAAGTAGTGGAAAAAATGTAACTGGGGCTAGCCGCCGCGCTAGCGGCTTGGTACAATAATGAAAAATAGAGAGGATATCGCGCCAATCCGTGTTTGATGCGCCTCTCCATTTAGGTGGAACTTAAAACGGTATGTTGATATAAACTCAGCATACACTTTTTAATGAGAAATAAGGGAAAATAAAAGAAATGCCCACCCGACGCAGCCTGTATCTGATCGCCGCCATTCTTCTGACCGCCGCCATCCTTTACGCCGCGGATCTGCTGGCAAACCGCCAGGCTGCCGCGTATGTAACGATATCGGTAGACGGAGAAGAAATCGCGCGATTTGATCTGAACGAAAATACAGAATATCTCATTCCCGGCTATGCGGGCGGAACCAACCGCCTGATCATCCGGGACGGACAGGCCTGGGTAGAAGAAGCATCCTGCCCCGACAAGCTCTGCGTTCATCAGGGCCGGATCCGCCGCGCCGGCGAAATGATCATCTGCCTGCCGAACCGGGTAGTGGCGGAAGTATCCGGTGCAAATCGGTGAATAATTCATACAGAATACTATACGACGATCTCCCTTAATTCCTTCTTCATCGCTCTGTACTCTTCACCTCCAGTTTCAGCGTCATCCCCAGTCCATTTGCCAGCCGTTTCAACATCGCTAAACTGGGGTTCCTGCTGCCATTCTCAATTCGGCTGATATCCGCCTGTGTGATTCCGGTTTTTTCTGACAGTTCCTTCTGTGTGATTCCCTGCTGCTTTCTGGCATCGATCAACGCCTGAATGATATTATATTCAGGTTCCAACGCTTCGTACTCCGTCCTTACTTCCGGATTTTTCAAAAGTTCTTCTTTGAAATCAGAATATCGCTTCACAGCAGCCTTCTCCTTTCATAGTCATCCCGCTACTTCTTTGCAAATTCAATCTCTTCCAAATCTTTACCCACCTATTATATGTTCTATTCAACATATTTTCAATCGTAAAATAAACCATATCTGTGATTCAATCCGTAATCAGCAAAAATCCGGCAGAATACACCAGCGATCCCCTAGTATTTGCATGATGACGCAAACGAGAGTAGATTTCTTTGATTGCGTCCGGGAGCTTGATGTTTTGTACCTCATAACCTCGTTGCCGTCTGCTTGGTTTTTATGGAGCAATATTAGAAATAGCCTTGACATAAAGTACGGCTACGTACTATAATGCCAAAAGTACGCGAACGTACTATAAGGAGGCGCATATGAGAGAGATTGCACGACGCCTTATCTTTGCCTTGTACCGCATTGATGAGGCGTATTATTTGAACGAGAAGAACAAAAAGCTGTCCGACGCAGAGCTGTGCGTAATGTATGCGCTGGACGACGGGAATCCCCATTCCCAGCGGGAAATCTCGCAGGACTGGCTTCTCCCCAAAACTTCTGTCAATACCATCGTCAAGAGATGGGAGAAAGAAGGCTTTCTGACCATGACCCCGATTGCTGGAAAGCGGCGGGAAATGAACATTATGCTCACCGATGCGGGGCGGGCGTATGCAAAGGATTTTATGGGCTTTTTGTACCGTGCGGAGGATAAAGCTCTGAAAAAGACGATCGACCGCTACTCGGATACATTTATCGAGGCTATTGAGTTTTTTGGCTCAAGCCTGCAGAAGGCATTTAGCGAGGAAATGGAAATGGAGGACGGCGAGCGTGGATCTGGTCAAGGATGATGTAGGGAAACTGTTTTATAAACTGTTGATCCCATCCATCGGAGGAGCGGCCGTCGTTGCCGCATATAGCTTTGTGGATACGATTGCCATCGGGCAGGGCGTAGGTCCTAACGGGACGGCGGCCTGCGCGGTCTTTCTTCCGGTTTTTACGATTGCAGATTTTATTGGAATCTTGTGCGGGACTGGCGGCTCTATTCTTTACGGAGGGTCAAAAGGGAGCGGTCAGACAGAAAAGGCAAACGCCTATTTTACGGGTTCCATGCTTCTTGTCCTATTGGGGGCATTGATTGCATGGGTACTGCTGTTTTTCTTTCAGACCCCCTTGTACCGCCTGTTCGGTGCGGACGATGCTTTGCTCCCTTATGTAAAGGAATACGGCGGGATGATCGCTGCGGCGCTGCCCAGCTTTGTGCTGGTCGTCTGCCTTCCGCCGTTTCTCAATCTTGACGGAGTACCGAATCTTGTCCTGATCTCCGCTGTTGCCGGGGCTGTCCTGAATATCGTTGGCGACTGGCTCTTTGTATTCCCGCTTGACATGGGAATGTTCGGCGCCGCTCTCGCAACGGTGCTGGGAAGTTTGATCCAGCTTCTCATCATGGGCGGGTATGTACTGAGCAGGCGCAGTTCCTACAAGTTTGTGAAGCCATATAAACTGACGACCGCTTTTCGCAAAACGGTCACATACGGGTTCGGAACGGCTTTTTCATCCCTCGCAGTGATCGCCACGACCTTCGTTGCCAACAACCAGATCATGAAATACGCGGATACGGCTGCACTGGCTGTTTATGGGATGCTTGGTACAGTGACAGCCCTGCTTACCTATATCTACACAGGAACAGGGCAGGCTGCCTCCCCCATTGCCTCCAGCGGCTTTGGGGCCGGTAAGCCGGAGCGGTATTGGGAAGCCTATCGGCTTGGAATAAGGGTAAACCTCTTTATCGGCGTTGTGATCACCGCGATCTGTATGCTGGTTCCCGGTGCCATTACCGCGTTGTTTATCAAGGTAACGCCGGAGGTTATGGAAATAGCCCCGGTGATACTAAGGATTTATGCGGTTTCGTTCCTGCCGCTTGGTATCAACTCATTCCTGTGTGTGTACCTGCAGTCCATTATGAGGGCAGAGCCAGCGGCGATCATTGCCGTCATGCGCGGTCTGATCGTAAACTGTGCGCTCCTGTGCCTGCTTCCGCTGGCTTTTGGTGCGACAGGTATCTGGACGGCTTTTGCCGCGGCTGAGATTCTCGTTGCCGGCCTTGCTTTGCTATATTTGCGCCGAATCAAAGGAGTCCATAGATGAAAGCCACGCTGCTCTTGATACGGGCAGAGAGGAACAGTATTAAATCGTCGTGAATTTGAGGAATGGAAAAACAACGGGACAAGGACAAAGGTATAGACAACTAGCCGCAAAAAAAGCACGAAGTGAAGGGATTGCTCCCCATACTTCGTGCTTTTTTGATTTCCATGCAAGCAAGGCGCCAGTGACGCCTTGCTTGTATTTTCGCGTCGTTTATCCGCCTTCTACACAATAATCTTCGACGGGCACTTGGCCGCGCACTTGCCGCAGTTGGTGCATTTCTCATAATCGATGACCGCCAGGTTATCGACCACATGAACCGCGTCGAACTCGCACTGCCTGGTGCAGAGCGTGCAGGCGATACAACCGTTCTCGCACTTGGCCTTCACGTCCTTGCCCTTGTCGTGGGAAGAACAGCGGACCAGATGCTGCGCGTCGTAAGGCACCAGCTCGATCAGATGATTCGGACAGGCGGCGACGCATTTGCCGCAGGCCACGCATTTCTCCTTATTCACTACCGCCACGCCGTCCACCACATGGATGGCGTCGAAGGCGCATGCTTTCACGCAGGTGCCGTAGCCCATGCAGCCGTAAGCGCAGGCCTTCTCGCCGGCTCCGGGAACCACGGAGATCATCCGGCAGTCATCGGCGCCGTAGTAATTGTACTGGACCCGGGTCCTGTCACAGGTGCCCTTGCACTTGACGAAAGCCACCTTCCGCACAGCGCTGCCGGCGTCCACGCCCATGATCGCGGCGATCTTATCCGCCACGGCGGGGCCGCCCACAGGACAGGCGTTCACAGGCGCCTTGCCCTTGGCGATGGCGTCCGCCAGGCCGTCGCAGCCCGGATAGCCGCAGCCGCCGCAGTTGTTGCCGGGCAGCTCGGCGCGGACCAGCATTTCCTTCTCGTCCACCTCTACCTTAAACTTCTCACTGGCGATCCCCAGAAGCACGCCGATGATGATACCGATGGCTCCGATGATGCCGGCCGCTAACAAAAGTCCACTCATAGCCTCGCTCCCTCCTTATCAGATCAGGCCCGCGAATCCCATGAACGCGATCGCCATCAGACCCGATGTGATCAGCACGATGGGGGAACCTTTGAATGTGAACGGGATATCATTGTCCTCGATACTCTCGCGGATGCTGGACAGCAGCACGATGGCAATCGTAAAGCCCACCGCCGTACCGACGCCGTTGAAAACGCTCTCCAGGATCCCGTACTCCGACTGCACATTGGTCAGGGCCGCGCCCAGGACCGCGCAGTTGGTGGTGATCAGCGGCAGGAACACACCCAGCGCCTGATACAGGGACGGAATGCTCTTCTTAAGGAACATCTCCACGAACTGCACCAGGGCCGCGATGACCAGGATGAACGCGATGGTCTGGAGGTAAGTAATATCCAGAGGCACCAGGATGAACTTATAGATCAGGCTGGTCACGAAGCTGGACAGCGTGATAACGAAGATAACGGCTACGCCCATGCCCACGGCCGTGTCTGTCTTCTTGGAGACGCCAAGGAACGGACAGAGACCCTGGAACTGGCTTAAGATAATGTTGTTCACCAGGGCGGAGCCTACGATGATCAATAATAACGATTTGACTGCATCCATCTCTTACCCCTCCTTAACTGTTCTTATCAAGCTTCCCGGCAAGCTCGGACTGCTCTTTGGCAACCGCCGCCTGCTTCGCAGCCAGGGCGGCCTGTTTGGCCTTCAGAGCGTCCTCCTCCGCCTGGAGACGTCTGGTTTCCAGTGTAGCGTGGTTCGCCATGCAGGCGGAACCGGAGCAGTTCATGCAGTCGCCGCCGCAGGCCAGGACGGAGCCGTTGCCTTCCACATTGGTGGCCGACGGCATCTTGAACTTGTTCTGCAGGGCGGTAAGGCCGGCCAGCACGAAGAACGCGCCGGGCGCCAGGCCGAAGATGGAGATCCGGTAATCCTCCGGAACGATCGCAAAGCCGAAGGCTGAACCGGAGCCCAGAAGCTCGCGGACCAGACCGATGCAGGTCAGGGCCAGCGCGAATCCCAGGCCCATGCCGATGCCGTCAAACGCGGACTCGACGGGGCCGTTCTTCGCGGCGTACGCTTCCGCGCGGCCCAGGATGATGCAGTTAACGACGATCAGCGGAATGAAGATTCCCAGAGCGTCATTTAAGCTGGGCAAATACGCCTGCAGAAGCAGCTGCACGATGGTCACCAGGGACGCCACGATCACGATATAGGACGGGATACGCACCCGGTCCGGAATGATATTGCGCAGCGCCGAGATGATCAGGTTGGAAAATACCAGCACTGCCGTAGTGGTCAGTCCCATGCCGAGGCCGTTGATGGCCGAGGTGGTGGTCGCCAGCGTCGGACACATGCCCAGCATCAGCACAAACGTCGGATTTTCCTTAATGATACCGTTGTATAAACGCTCAATACATTTGTTCATGCTTAGCACCTCCTACTGTCCCAGGCAGTTACGGACAAAGTACAGCGCGCTGTTGACAGCGCCCGTAACCGCGCGGCTTGTGATGGTGGCGCCGCTGATGGCGTCGATCTCATTGTCGGCGGACGCACCGGACTTGGTCACGGTAAATTCGTCCACCGTCTTATTCGCGTACTGGGCCTTCCACTCCGGCTGGTCCGCGTTCATGCCAAGGCCGGCGGTCTCCGCCAGCGTCAGGAATTCGATCCCTTTCACTTCGCCCTCGGAAGTAACGCCCACGGACACGGTGATATTGCCGCCGTAGCCGTCCTTGGAAGTAGCCGTCACCACGTAGCCCAGAAGGCTTCCGGAGCCGTCCACGCCGGTCACGCACTCATCGATCATCACGTTGCCGTAGCTTGATCCGCCAAGCTCCGCGTTGGCCTTCTCAACAGCCGCAGCATAATCGTCCGCCTTAAAATCCGCCGCATCCGCCAGCACCGTCCGGTAGGCTTCCTTCTTCGCCTCCAGCTGGGCTGCCGCGATGGGCTCCTTGGTTATCGTATAGACTCCGCCCAGACATGCGCCCGCGACCAGCGTGATCGCGAACAGGATCAGGGCATCCTTCATAAATCCTAATTTGCTCATGCCTTCTTGCCCTCCTTTCCAAACGCGACCGGAAGGGTGTACTTCTCGATCAGCGGAACAAAGAGGTTGCCCAGGATGATGGCGTAGGACACGCCCTCCGCCGAGCCGCCGAAGATACGGAACAGGCCGGTCAGAAGTCCCAGGAGCACGCCGAACACGATCTGTCCCATCGGGGTGATCGGGCTGGTCACATAGTCAGTCGCCATGAAGAAGGCACCGAAGATCAGGCCGCCGCCGCAGATCTGGGCCAGCACGTAATTGATATCATGCTTTCCGAAAATAAACGCGAAGACCGCCACGGTCAGGATGTAGGTACCGGGGATCCGGATGCTTATGACCTTCTTATACAGCAGATACGCCGCGCCCACCAGCAGGGCCAGCGTGGACACCTCGCCGATGGTTCCGGGGATCCG
>CANQBX010000130.1 GCA_947589095.1 uncultured Lachnospiraceae bacterium | reverse complement strand
CAATCTCACTGAATTTCTGCACTTTTTCCTTGCTTTGATCAATGTTACATCTTTGTTAATAAATTAGATTGACGTGAGAAACTTCGCGAAGCTAATAAATAATTATTTTTTCAAATTTACAATACCATATTAGTACCACAGGCCACCAAAACCCCCCAAAAAGTGCGTTTACAGGCTTTTCGGGGATCTTGGGAACCATTCCATTCGCTCATGTTAAAAGTTTTTAAATAGTTTTGCTTATGAGTTATAAAACCCAGTGTTTCCACGTTTCTAACTATCTATATTACCCAGTCTACACAATGGGCTGTTATCATGTTGTTATTATGGGTGATAACGAGAAATTGATTGTAAACACCAGGCATTTTAAGCACATCGTTCTTACATATATTTTAACGAAGGAAATCAATTCTATAAAATCGTTACAAAATTATCAGAACTGTGATTCTGTTTTTTCATAATAATTTGTCCATTTTTTCTTACATCATTTGTTAACAAAATTTTAATTCCCATCCTCTGAAGCCATTCCAACACTTCCATATTAGGATGTGTATCCTTAGATTTCCCAAAATGTCCATTGTCGTGTGAGATAATAGCAACTTCTGGGTTAATACATTTAAGTATTCTTTCGCTTATATTATGTTTGCTTCCGTGATGTGGCATTTTTAAATATGAAGCACTAATGTCAATTCCTTCACTTATCAGTCGATTGAATACTTTCTTGCTTGCATCTCCCGTCAGTAGCATTTTCTGTTTGTAAAAATAAGTCATTAACACCATACATACATCATGCGTGCAGTTTACATACCTGTTATAGATTTTTCTCATGTTTGTTCTTGTACTTCTAACATTAAAACTATTGAATAATGGCACGTTTTTAAATAAAAAGTTTACCACATAATTGCACTTATTACGTTCAATTTGAGGGTCTTGTTCTTCTCCTCCATAAAGCCAAAACTCATTAAATGCAGCAGTGTCATTTGTACCTAAACTTCTGTTTCCACGAGAAAAATTATAAATGTACATTTCCATTTCTCTGGCAAAAGGTTTGGAAAATACCTCATTAAACGTCTCGACCAAATCTCTTATGTCAGTTTCGTCAATCCAGTTGAACACGTTAACGCATCTTGGTGGATTAAGGCATTTAATATGATTACAAAATTTGTGTCCCTCATAAGCATATGATAACCGTGGGCATGATTTGTTACCTTCCACAAGAGATTTAATTACAACCTGATTGTTTACAATTTCTTCTAATGCATGAATAAATTCACCACAATCCTTGGATGAATTTATTCCTTTCAGATTTAAAATTGCCTTAGCAATGAGCGTAATTTCATTCTGAAAAAAGGGAACTGTTATCTCTTCAATTTGTGCAAATTTCCCCGCAAAAAAGGAAAGTCCTCCCACGTGGTCTCTGTCATGATGCGAAATCCATATATGTATTTTTTCATCCTCACCAATACCTTTTGTAATATCCGTATTTCCGGGGCCAAGATCAATAAAAAAAGTTTTATCGGCATAACAACAACCTTGGTAAGGCCTCATAACAATGGAGTCACCTTGTCCCACATTAAGTACATTAACAAAATTCATATATTAACCCCTTTCTTTAAAATCATTTTTCAAAATAAGAATTAATTCATATTAAAAATCAAATCATTCCCACTCTCTCCTGATAAATAAATCTTAAACAATATTGTATGGGTGATTTATCTTGGAGTGTTTGTTTTGCCTGTATTATTCATTAAATTTTGTCTATCTGATTTTTTGTTGCCATATGATACCATTCTCCTATATCGTAGTTATAGACATCATCTTAAGTCTTTGTAGTAATATGCTTTTTCCTTTGTCATAGTTTGCACTTTAAAATCATCATCTTTCAAAGCACTAACAATTAGTGATTTTTTATAAGGCACATGCAGTGTAGCAACCTTATGATTAACTCCTATTAGGAAAACACACTGTCAAAAGGGTTTTTGCTTTTGGCGGGGGTCAGCCCGCCTCGGCGGTATCGGTGGTGTTGATTTCAATGTACTCGGCAATCTTGCGGAACTCGTCCGCGAACTTGAAATGAACGCTGATATTGCCGTTTTCGTAAACCTTGATATGGTCTACCAAGTCCGTGAGGATTTCACGGGTCAGCGTTTCGATGCTTTGATACTTTGCAAAGGCTACCAGCGCCGGATGTTCCTTGTCAACGCCGTTTGCCAGCTCCGCACGTTCCGCGTTCAGCCGGGCCAGCACATCCGCAAGCTCGGCGGCCTGCCGTTCATAATCGGATTTCATATCCCGGTATTCCTGCTGGGTGATTTCCCCATCTTTCCAATCTTGATACAGTGACTGCTTGTAGCGGGTTATCCGGGTCAATTCCTTTTCCTTTGCGGCTATCTGGTCGTTAAGGCGGTGGGATTGACTTTTTTTCAGCGGGGCCGAGTTGATGTTGGTTATCATTTCCGAGTAGGAAACGGCGGTGTTCACTTGATACTGGATAGCGAACAGAACGGCGGCCTCCAGACGGTTGTGCTTGATAGAGTGCATGGAGCAGGCCGTCCGGGAGCGGTTCTTGTAAGTGGAGCAGGCGTAATAGATATTTTTCCCGCTCTGGCTGCGGGTGATGGATTTCCCGCAGTCCGCACATTTCAGAAAACCGCTGAACAGGTGAACTTCCCGCCCTTTGGGGGATGTCCGGGTATCGCGTACCAGCAGGGCCTGCACCTTGTCAAAGGTTTCGTGGGTGATGATGGCCTCGTGAGTATCGGGGACGCGCACCCATTCTTCCTCCGGCACAGCCTCAATCTGGTGTACCTTGTAGCTTTTCACCCGGCGGCGGCCCTGTACCAAATCCCCGGTATAGATGGGGTTGGTGAGGATTTCATGTATCATCCGGGCCCCCCACATGGGGTCGTCCGCCACAGCCGAGGAAACGGGCAGGCCCTTTTTGCGGCGGTATGCCGTGGGGCTGGGTATGCCGTGTTCGTTGAGGTACAGCGCGATGGCCCTTTTAGACGAGCCTTGCAGGAGCATGGAATACACACGCTTGACGATTTCAGCCGCATCCGCATCCACTATAAGCTGGTGCTTGTCCTTTGGGTCTTTGATATAGCCGTAGGGGGCGAAAGAGCCGATATACTGGCCGTTGCGCCGCTTATAATCAAAAACCTGCCGGATTTTCTTTGAGGTCTGGTAGCAATAGTTATCGTTCATCACGTTAGTTATCGGAACGATAATGTTTGAAACGCTGTCGGGGTTTAGGTAGCTGTCCACGTTCTCCGCAAGGGAGATAAAGCGGACGCCCATCTGCACAAACAGGTTATCAATCAGACTGCCCGCGTCACTGTAATTCCGGGCGAACCGGGAAAGGTCTTTCACAATCACGCAGTTGATTTTCCCGCTCATCACATCGGCCAAGAGCCGCTGGAAGTTTTCACGGTTGGCATCCGTCCCGGTATGCCCATCGTCCACATATTCAGCCGCGCTTTCAAATTCGTCCATGTGCCGCCGGTAGAAGTCCCCCAGCAGGTCACGCTGGTTCTTCACGCTGTTGCTGTCGTCCTTGCCCTTTTTCAAATCCTCTTTGGAAAGGCGGATGTACTCGCCCAAACGCCAGCGCCGGATAGTGTATGTAGGGGTCAAAGTCTGCTGATACCCTCTGTTTTTAGCTCGTGCCATTGTTCCTCCTTCCCTATCACATTACACCTATATTATACCTCTGCCCGGGGCAATCAGCAAGGATGTCGATGCCTCGGGACATTTTGTCTCGAAGTAGGAACGGGCCGCAACAGCAGTCACAGCCCGCTCTTTTGCCGGATAAGAAAGGCCGCCAGCGTCGCCTGGAGGGAGGGGCCGCCCTCGGCAAACTCGATTTTCACGCCCACGCCGCCCACGCTAAAGCAGTACGGATTGACGGCCCGTCTCACAAACCGGGCCAGCCGCTCCTCCCGGGGGAGGGTGCGGTCAAAGGCCATACCGCTCACGTCAGCCAGCGCATCCGCGCTCACCGCGCCGATGTCCACGCTTTTCATTTGTTCCAGCTCTTGTGCGGTCAGTCTCACGGTAAAACCTCCTTTTGCGTTTTGGGTTGGTGGGGAAACGCGAAAGGACAGCACTCCGGAAAGTGCTGCCCTTTGGCCTGTCCCTACCTTGGGACAAATTGTCTCGAACTTAATAGGGGCTGTCCAGAAAATGCGCCTCGGCCTCCTCCAGCCCCCGGCAGTCGAACACTTCATAGAGCTCGGCCACCACGCGCCGGATGTCCCCGGCAGAAAAGCCGCAGTTTTCCATCGCATAGATGACATAGCCCCGGCACACGTTGTTGCTCCACGGCTGGGCCAGCAGAGCGGCCAGAGCGGGGTCGTATTCCATAAGTCCGCCTCCTATGTAAAGATGGGGAGCGCCGGGCCCGTATGTTTGGCCCGTCAAAAGACAGCAGTTAGCGGCCCGGCGTTCCCTTGCTTTGTGCGGCGGCCCCAAGCGGCAAGCGGCCAGCTTGTCCCTTGCGGATCGTGGCCGTGGGGCTGGCAAGCTCCCCACTCGCGGCGGTGGTGTTGGTCGCTCGTCCTCCCGTGGGAGAAGTCACCGCGCACCCGCCGCCCGGCTCCCCGCGTTCACCCGGGGCCGCCCGCTATTCAGTTGTGGAGAAGAAAAAACTTCCTCTCATTAACCGAGACATTTTTGGATGGTTTTCGGACTGGTTCAGCGGGAATTTTTCAAAAACTTTTTCATGTTCTCCAGCCCGCGCTCCACGGCCCGCCGCACCGCGCTTTCGTCAACGCCCTCGGCCAGCGCCACCTCGGAAAAGCTCTTTCCGAGGATGACGCAGGCATCCACCCGGCGGCCCTGGGCCGGGGGCAGGCTGTTCAGCGCGTTCCACAGACGGCAGAACCGCTCCTTGCGCTCCAGCACCTCGTCCGGAGTGGGCTCGTGCAGGCAGGCGGAATACTCGATGCCGTCCTCACAGTCCAGCGAATACTGCGCCTTGTGGCGGGAGAGCCGCCGCTGGTAGGCCGCCTCATAGCGGACGCTGGCCCGGAGCGCCTCGGCCACATCGTCAGAAACTTCCATATATTCGTCCTGGGTATACCAGTAGTAAAAGTCGCGCAAGTTGATGATAGTCATTGTATGTACCTCCATATCGTTTTTGTGGTCGGGTTGCGGGAAACGATATGGAGGGCGGCGGGGAGCGGCACCCGGGGGAGCCGCCCCGCACCTTGGGACAGCTTGTCCCAAAGCTGGGCAAACAAAAAACGCCTGCGCGGAAAAATACCACGCAAGCGCATAAAGTGAGACGATTATCTAAATTACAACAAATTTCGCATTGTATAACAGAATATACTTGTCTTGGGCTTGGGCTTTTTTTGGCAAGTTAGGGGGACGGACAAAGCAGAGAGACACGACATTACCTCCTAAAAAGCAGTTGTCGTACCTTTCAATAAAAAAGCCGATAACCGCATTTTCAATCTGCGTGTTATCGGCTCTGCGTCTGTGCGTCTGGCTCTGTGATAACTAAAATCTTAAATTTTTCTACACTAATTAAGGTTTCTTGTTTGCATTTAGGACAAAACAAGGGGAAATTTTTCAGTTCAGTATCTAACCGCAACTTGATACGAGTTTTACTGTTACAGACTGGACATAGCAGCCACTCGAAGCTATCCATATAATTCATTTCAAATTTCTCTGAGCATCCAAACTCTTTGAGCCGTGATAACAGAACCAATCGCAATTATCATAGCCAATAGTAAGAACGAAAACTGTATTCCACTCATTGCCACTGTGTAAACATCAAAGAATTTTAATGGAGTTAAACAGTACAACATTGGAACTTCAAGATATTCGGCGGTGATACTGATACCATAAAAAAGCAATAATATTCCCGCGCCTATCCGAACAGCCCCTTTATAGGTTCTCGTCAGGCTGGAGGCCAAAAGCGTGATTGCAAACAAAGTCAACCCTGTCAAAAACAGGCCCAATGTGGTGGTAAAAACAGCTTCTCTTTGCTCTAAACCGCCCAGCGGCAAAATGGCGGTAAAATAATTACATAACCCGCTGAATACCGCAAGTGCAAACAAATTACATATACAGGCAACGGCTTTGGCACAGACAACTTTGCTACGGCTCACTGGTTTTGTAAATAGATATTCTGCCGTTCCCTGCGCCTGTTCTTTCGCTATACACGAAACACCGAGATAGACCGCATAGCTGTTGGTCAGCATCGTGGCCCAATAATACATACAGCCATACCAGCCCAAAGCAGAGGTCAGATCACCGCTCACGCCAAACATAGCTTTCAGAATTTTTGGGAAATCCGATATGAGCCCTGTCAGCTCATTGAGGCTGTCCTTTAGTGACAAATACTCAAAGTAAGCGAAGCCGCATAAAATCAAGACGATCCCCATCCATATCAGCAGTATCTTTCTTGTTAAACGCAGTTCGTTTTTCACTAACGCTTTCATTTACTTCCTCCTACTATAATAGATTTATGGGTAAGGCACACGGCAGCCAGCCGCGTCCGTATCCATCTTATTGCTAAAACT
>CANQBX010000129.1 GCA_947589095.1 uncultured Lachnospiraceae bacterium | reverse complement strand
ATGAGCGATCCGATTGCAGATATGCTTACAAGAATCCGTAATGCAAATACTGCGAAACATGATACGGTAGATGTCCCTTCTTCCAAGATGAAGCTGGCGATCGCCGACATCTTGCTTAAGGAAGGCTACATCCGCAAATATGACCTGATTGACGAGGGATCCTATAAGACCATTCGCATCACGCTGAAGTACGGCGCCGACAAGAATGAGAAGATCATCTCCGGAATCAAGCGAATCTCCAAGCCCGGCCTGCGCGTGTACGCCGGAAGCGAGGATCTGCCGAAGGTTTTAGGCGGACTGGGAATCGCCATCATTTCCACCAACAAGGGCGTGCTGACCGATAAGGAAGCCCGCGCGCAGGGCGTTGGCGGAGAAGTATTAGCGTTTGTGTGGTGACATATTTTTTCTTAGTGAATCCGAGCCGCAGGCGAGAGATGAACTTAGAAAAATAGTCGTTCGGGGAGTTTAGCGAGCCGAACATATAGGCTGGCGATTACGGTCGCCATCAATCTGAAAACAGAAAGAACCCCGCGTTTTTTCCGAAAATTTAAGGAGGAGCAGGCATGTCACGTATAGGAAGAATGCCCATCGCGATCCCGGCAGGCGTTACTGTTACGATCGCAGAAAATAATAAAGTGACTGTAAAGGGGCCGAAGGGAACTCTTGAGAGAGTGCTTCCGGCCGAGATGACCATCGAAGAGAAGGATGGCCACATCGTAGTAAGCAGGCCCAATGATTTAAAGAAGATGAAAGCGCTTCACGGCCTGACAAGATCCCTGATCAACAACATGGTCATAGGTGTTACCAACGGTTATGAGAAGGTCCTGGAGATCAACGGCGTTGGCTACAGGGCTGCCAAGCAGGGCAATAAGCTGACTCTGACCCTTGGTTACTCCCATCCGGTAGAGATGGTCGATCCGGAAGGCCTTGAGACCGTGCTTGATGGACAGAACAAAATCACCGTCAAAGGCATCGATAAAGAGAAGGTTGGCCAGTATGCCGCCGAGATCAGAGACAAGAGAAGACCTGAGCCGTACAAGGGCAAGGGAATCAAGTATGCCGATGAAGTAATCAGACGCAAAGTTGGCAAGACCGGTAAGAAATAATTAAGGAGGGTGCAAAGATGGTTAGCAAGAAATCAAGAAGCGAAGTTCGCGTGAAGAAACACACCAGATTACGTAACCGTTTTGCCGGTACTGCTGAAAGGCCGCGTCTGGCAGTGTTCAGAAGCAATAAGCATATGTACGCGCAGATCATTGACGATAACGCCGGCCGTACGCTGGCAGCCGCTTCCACCGCGGAGAAGGCCGCTAAGGATGAGCTGGAGTACACGGACAATGTGGAGGCCGCGGCTTATGTAGGCACTTTGATTGCCAAGAGAGCCATTGAGAAAGGCATCGAAGAGGTTGTCTTTGACAGAGGCGGATTCATATATCATGGAAAAGTTCAGGCACTGGCTGACGCGGCCCGCGAAGCCGGTCTGAAATTCTAAAGGAGGAGAATACGGCATGAAGCGTACAATGATTGACCCGACTCAGTTGGAATTAAATGACAAGGTTGTGGGAATTAAGCGTGTGTCCAAGACCGTTAAGGGCGGACGTACCATGAGATTCTCCGCTTTAGTAGTAGTTGGCGACGGCAACGGCCATGTAGGCGCCGGCCTGGGCAAGGCGGGCGAGGTTCCGGAGGCGATCCGCAAGGGCAAGGAAGCTGCAATGAAGAACCTGGTTGAGATCCCGATGGACGAGAATAAGAGTATTCCCCATGATTTCATCGGCAAGTTCGGCAGCGCATCCGTTCTGATGAAGAGAGCTCCCGAAGGTACCGGTATCATCGCCGGAGGTACTGCCCGTGCGGTCGTCGAGCTGGCAGGCATTAAGAATGTCCGTATCAAGTCCCTGGGTTCCGACAACAAGACCAACGTTGTCCTGGCTACTCTGCAGGGCCTGTGCGCGATGAAGACTCCGGAAGAGGTCGCAAGGCTTCGCGGCAAGTCTGTCGAAGAGATCGTAGGCTAAGGAGGATGAAGAAATGGCTGAGAAATTAAAAGTGACTTTAGTCAAATCCCCGATCGGCGCCATCCCCAAGCAGAGAGCGACCGTAGAGGCTCTGGGATTAAGAAAGATGCATAAGACCGTGGAACTGCCGGATAACGAGGCTGTGAGAGGCATGATCTGGCATGTGAGACATCTGGTCAAAGTAGAAGAAGTATAATACAGAGACAAGGAGGTGCAAGATATGGAATTATCTAACTTACGGCCTGCCGAGGGCTCCACGCACAGCAGTAATTTCAGAAGAGGCCGCGGCCACGGTTCAGGCAACGGCAAGACGGCCGGTAAGGGCCATAAGGGCCAGAAGGCACGTTCCGGCGCGCCCAGACCGGGTTTCGAGGGCGGCCAGATGCCGCTGTACCGCCGCCTTCCGAAGAGGGGCTTTAAGAACCGCAATACCAAAGAGATCGTCGGAATCAACGTCAGCGTCCTGGATCGTTTCGAGGACGGCGCGGTTGTCACCGTAGATACGCTGGTAGAGACACGCGTTGTAAAGAACCCCAGGGACGGCGTCAAGATTCTTGGCAATGGAGAACTGACCAAGAAACTTACCGTAAAGGCCAATGCCTTCAGCGAAGGCGCAAAAGCGAAGATCGAGGCTGCCGGTGGAACCTGCGAGGTGATTTAATATGTGGAAAACACTCCGAGATGCGTTTCGTATAAAAGAAATCCGAAATAAAATACTTTACACGTTTGTGATGCTGGTAGTGATCCGTTTCGGATCCCAGCTGCCGGTACCGGGGGTAAACACAAGTTATTTTGCGGACTTTTTTGCTAGTCAGACGACAGACGCTTTTGGATTTTTCAATGCGATGACCGGTGGATCCTTCTCCAACATGTCCATACTGGCCTTAAGCATTACCCCGTATATCACATCATCCATCATCATGCAGTTAATGACGATCGCCATCCCGAAGCTGGAAGAGATGCAGAGGGAAGGCGAGGACGGCCGCAAGAAGATCGCGGAGTATACCCGTTATCTGACCGTGGGCCTGGCGCTTCTGGAGTCCGGCGGTATGGCCATCGGCTTCGGCGGCCAGGGACTTCTGATCAACTATAACGCGGGCAGCGTGATCGTGGCGATCGCTGCGATGACCGCGGGCAGCGCCTTCCTTATGTGGATCGGCGAGCGGATCACGGAGAACGGCGTGGGCAACGGTATTTCCGTCGTCCTGCTGTTCAACATCATCTCCAGCCTGCCGGACGATATCAACACCCTGTATACCAGGTTCCTTTCCGGCAAGAATGTGCCGGTAGCGATCGTGACAGTGATCATCATTCTGGCGCTGATCGTGGCGATGGTGGTGTTCGTCGTTATCCTTCAGGATGCCGTCCGAAGGATTCCGGTGCAGTATTCCCAGAAGATGCAGGGAAGGAGAATGGTCGGAGGCCGTTCCTCCAATATCCCGCTGAAGGTCAATACGGCCGGCGTTATCCCGGTGATCTTTGCCTCGTCCATCATGTCGCTTCCGGTGGTGATCGCACAGTTCTTCACCGTGAACTACAACAGCATCGGCGGCAAGATCCTGCAGATGCTCAATTCCAACATGTGGTTCAGGCCGGATCAGCCGGTGTATTCCATCGGCCTGGTCATTTATCTGGTGCTGATCGTGGTGTTCGCGTATTTCTATACGTCCATCACCTTCAACCCGCTTGAGGTGGCCAACAACATCAAGAAGCAGGGCGGCTTCATTCCGGGCATCCGTCCGGGCAAGCCGACCAGCGAGTATCTGAACAGCATCCTGAACTACATTGTGTTCATCGGAGCCGTCGGTCTGATCATCGTCTGCATTATTCCGATCATTGTTTCGGGACTGTTCAATATCAGCCGCCTGTCCTTTGCGGGCACGTCGCTGATCATCATTGTAGGCGTGGTTCTGGAAACCCTGAATGCGATCGAGTCCCAGATGCTGGTCCGCAATTACAGAGGTTTCTTAAACGATTAACCGGAAGACAGCGAAGTGCAGAGGTTCTGCTTCCTGCAGCGCCCTTGCATACAGTAACGTACAGAATGAGAAGGAAGGCCGGTCTGCCTTTCTTCTCATTACGTCTCAAAATATCCGTAAGCTTTTAGCTTCCTGTAAAAGAAAGAGAAGGAGGACGACCGTATGAAGATCATCATGTTAGGCGCTCCCGGAGCTGGAAAAGGGACGCAGGCGAAGAAGATTGCCGAGAAGTATGGAATTCCGCATATCTCCACGGGAGATATTTTCCGTGCGAACATCAAGGGCGGTACGGAGCTTGGTCTGAAGGCCAAGACCTTTATGGATCAGGGCAAGCTGGTTCCGGATGAGATTACCATCGGCATGCTGATGGACCGCATCAAGGCGGATGACTGTGCAAAGGGATATGTTCTGGACGGATTCCCGAGGACGATCCCGCAGGCGGAGAGCCTGACGGCGGCTTTGGCGGCTCAGGGCGAGGCCATTGATTATGCAGTCAATGTAGACGTTCCCGATGAGAATATCATCACCCGGATGTCCGGCCGCCGCGCGTGCTTAAGCTGCGGCGCCACCTATCATGTACAGTTCAACCCGCCTAAGGCGGAAGGCGTCTGCGATACCTGCGGAAACACGCTGGTGCTTCGCGACGACGATAAGCCGGAGACTGTGAAGAACCGTCTGGCTGTGTACCATGAGCAGACCCAGCCGCTGATCGATTATTATCAGAAGGCGGGCGTCCTGAAGGAAGTGGACGGTACGCAGGACGTGAATAAAGTTTTCGCGGATATTGTGGGGATCCTGGGGGCATAGGGCGATGTCGGTCACGATCAAATCAGCGCGGGAGATCGAGCTGATGCGCCAGGCCGGAAGGATCCTGGCGAAGACCCATGAGGAGCTGGGCAAGGCGCTCGCGCCCGGTATGTCTACCTGGGATATCGACCATCTGGGCGAGGAGATCATCCGCAGTTACGGCTGTATTCCTTCCTTTAAAAACTATAACGGTTATCCTGCGTCCATCTGCGTGTCTGTGAATGATGAGGTGGTCCATGGGATTCCCAGCCGTAAGAGGATTTTAAGGGAAGGAGATATCGTAAGCCTGGATGCCGGCGTGATCTATAAGGGTTATCATTCCGACGCGGCCAGGACCTACGGGATCGGCCGTATCAGCCCGGAGGCGGAGAAGCTGATCCGGGTTACGCGGGAGAGTTTCTTTGAGGGGATTAAATACGCAAAAGCTGGCAATCATTTAAATGACATCTCCTCGCATATCCAGGCCTATGCCGAGAAGTTCGGCTACGGCGTAGTCCGTGATCTGGTGGGACACGGCATCGGAAGCCATCTCCATGAGGATCCGGAAGTGCCGAACTTCGTCAGACGGCTGAGGGGCATCCGGCTCCGTGAGGGTATGACCCTGGCGGTGGAGCCGATGATCAACGCGGGGAAGGCGGATGTGAGCTGGCTGGATGACGACTGGACTGTGGTGACGCGGGACGGATCCCTGTCCGCCCACTATGAGAACACGATCCTGATCTGCGAGAACGGCCCGGAGATCCTGTCCCTTTCGTCAGAAGGGCTTTAAGAGCAACTAAGTGTCAGCCTCAAGGGAGGAGAAAACCGTATGTCTAAGGCGGACGTAATCGAAATAGAGGGAGTTGTGGTTGAGAAGCTCCCCAATGCCATGTTCCAGGTGAAGCTGGAGAATGGGCACCAGGTGCTGGCCCATATCAGCGGCAAGCTTCGTATGAACTACATCAAGATCCTGCCGGGCGACCGGGTTACGATCGAGATGTCGCCGTACGATCTGACCAAGGGCCGCATCATCTGGAGAGATAAATAAGGGCGGCCGGACCGGCAGGCGGGCCCGAAAAAGTGTAAAAAAATGCTTGCTTTCCCAGAGACAAAGTGCTATACTATTATGGCGACTTTGTTGAAGTACTGGGTGAAGTATGCTCTGCACCCAGACAGGGGAGAAAGGAGAATTGCTGTGAAAGTCAGATCCTCAGTGAAACCGATTTGCGAAAAATGCAAGGTTATTAAGCGTAAGGGCAGCATCCGGATTATCTGTGAGAACCCGAAGCATAAACAGAGACAAGGTTAAGTTTTAGAATAATACAGGAGGTGTAACAGGCACATGGCTCGTATTTCAGGTGTTGATTTACCAAGGGAAAAACGTGTAGAGATCGGTCTGACCTACATCTACGGCATCGGACGTACCAGTTCTAACCGCATCCTTAAGGAAGCCGGCGTGAACCCGGATACCCGTGTCAAGGATCTGACAGACGATGAAGTGCGTAAGATTTCCGCCGTGATCGCTGATACCCAGGTGGTAGAAGGCGATCTGCGCAGAGAAGTCGCTATGAATATCAAGCGCCTTCAGGAAATCGGCTGCTACCGTGGTATCCGCCATAGAAGAAGCCTTCCGGTTCGCGGTCAGAACACGAAGAACAACGCGAGAACCCGTAAGGGACCGAAGAAGACTGTGGCGAATAAGAAGAAGTAAGCACTTAGTATCAAAGAACTAGAATCACGTTACATGTTTTAAAAACAGGAAACAGCGATTCGAGCAATCAGGAAGAAAGTAGGTTAGTTTAAAATGGCTAAAAAAGTGTCCACTGCGAAGAAAGTGACAAAAAAGCGTGTCAAGAAA
>CANQBX010000128.1 GCA_947589095.1 uncultured Lachnospiraceae bacterium | reverse complement strand
TTCGGCCGCAGAAAGCTCACCCGCCGCATCGTCTCCGGCCTTCTTGCATTCAGCATGATCGCCACGACGGCGCTGACAAATGTGGGGATGACGGCGTGGGCGACGCAGTATATCGGTACAGATAAAAGAATCGATGTGGATGATCCGACAGCTAAGGCGATGCCTTTTAATGTATGGAGTGACTCTGTAAACAGCGGCCGTGTCTGGACAGACAAATCTGTTTATGAGGCGAATAATGGCTGGTCTTTTTCAGAAACCGGAGCGGAGACCGTGACGATTCCGATTGAAAATGACGCTGATTTCGTAGAGGTATTCTCTGCGCTGGGAACCAGCCAGGTGATCAATCAGCCAACTCCTGTGGATATGGTTCTGGTGTTTGATAATTCAGGGTCGATGTATTCAAATCCATCGAAAACAACGCCGGATAATGATACGCGTATGGGCAAGACAGTGGCAGCCATAAATCAGGCGATTAAGACTATCATGGATGCCAATCCTATGAATCGGGTAGCGGTAATTGCATTTGGTACGAGAAGAGTAGGCGATTCGAGTCATACGGATAATTATGATACCGCGCATACATTATTGGAATTGGGACATTATGAGAATGCAAAAATACGTTTTTCCCGGCGTGCTGATGGAGGAGGAGGAAGCGTTTGGGCTGAATACGATGGGGGGCAGTCCGCGAAATATAATAATGGTTCAACAAATATCGCGGCTGGTATGTATAAAGCGATGAATATGCTGCTTAATATTCCGGATGCGCAGCGGCAAGTGACTATTAACGGATCGAAGGTAACTCGTGCCCCTTCCATAGCAATCCTGACAGACGGTGAGGCTACTGACGGACTGACAGGAACATGGTGTGCCCCTAAATTGGAGTCAAAAGGTTTTACTACGAGAGCCGGAATTGGCGGGGGTAATCTTGGTAGACAGCATTTTGGGACGACAAATGCAGCTATATTGTTGAATTATTTGATGATGACAGCATATTATAAGGCGGCTGTTCAGAAAAAATATACGTCTTTGAAGGCTACGTTTCGTATCTATACGATTACGGTAGATATTGAAAAAGGTACCGGGAATTCTACATCGCCGCCAACTATGAACCCTAAAGAGTATTTTGAGACGAATAAAGCAAAAACAATAATGGCGGATGAATCAGAAAAAACTCCAAAGGCGACGACAGAGGAGATGTTGCAAACGTGGCCAACGTGGTTGAAGAGCGTGGGTGAGACTTACAGTTGGAGACCAAGAGCTATAGCAAGGGCATTAAAGGCATATGGTGAATGGTTAAAGAAAGGGAGCCCAACACTTGAGTATTACAGTAACTCTACAAAAGAGGAAACGGATGACGAAGACGCGCAAACGGGAAATGAGGGCCAAAAAGAAAGCGATGTTGTCTTCCCACATCTAAAAAATAATGATCGTTATGGTGTTACAGATAAAGATGTCCAAATTAACATTAATTATGCGGATCAGGCCTTTTACGCGACTTCCGGTTCCAGTGCGGGAGACAGCATAGAGAGCGTATTCAAGAAAATTACAAAAGATGTTGCCGGAACGGCATTCGCTCCTGTAGATCAGAAAGCAGGCGATCTGGAATATGTTGATCCTATCGGCGAGTTTATGGAAGTAAAAGCCGTGAAAGCACTGTCTTTGTTTGGTAAGAACTATCCCGTGAGTGATCCGACCACAGGCTATCAAACGAAGGGGACACAGACATATTGGGTTCGGAGTTATAAGGTTCAACCGAGAAGCGGTGAAGAAATAAAGAACATGAGCTACGGTTCGACACCTACGGTGGATCTTAACAATATCACGATGGAAGTATGGCGGCCGGTTGAGGATACGTCGAATCCAACGGATCCAAAGATTAGTAACGGTGGCCATGAGGAAGTAATTATCCGCATTCCCTCGTATACACTTCCCATTCAGAAGGCAACCTTGACTTATACAGCTGGGAACGTAACTTTTACGACGAATGAGAAAGATGGAACCCAAACGAATCCTTATGCGCTGCCTTTGCGGTTATTCTACACAGTAGGAATCAGCAATTCCGTGAAAACGGGAGGAGAGGTGGATCTTGATAAGATTAATCAAGCTGACTCCAATTATGTGAGTAATCATACGAAGACGTTTGTAGAACATGGCGAGAAAATAGACCGTGTATGCTTCTACTCTAACTATTATAATGAAAACGATCCGACAGTTGGTGCCATGACATCCTTCACACCGGATGCGTTGAACCGATACTATACGTATCAGGAAGACCCACGTTATTATTATGGGGGTCAATCACAAAATGACGTAATTCCGAATGGGAAGAAGGCTGGTGATCCCAAGGGGCTTTCCGCTTATCCGAATCCGAAAGGAAGAGGCGCGAATAATTCCGAGACTGTTGGCTATAGCTATCAAACCCCGGCATATGCGGGGGGAGATGTAGTAGCGTATCTGGGCAATAACGGTAGGGTATCTTTACCGCTGAATGATATGACCACTACCCTGGAGATTAAGAAGACAGTCGAGGGTACAGAGAATAAGGAAGATGCATTCGGCTTTAAAGTCACATTCACTGGAATGGCAAATCAAAAGGTGAAAGTGGATAATGATGAGAAGCTTCTTGTTACATCTGAGAATAACAGGGATGGAGAGTATAGTTTCACGCTGACTAAAGACCAGACAATCACTTTCTCTGGATTGCCGTGCAGTACACCGTATACTGTGACAGAAGTATCTGCTCCTGCCTCTTATCCTGTAGAAGGCCGGTCAGTCCCAGCAAATGCAAGTGGAACCACGCCGGCATTGAACCAGGCTAAGAACGGCGGAGACAATGCGAAGGTAAGTGTAGTCTTTACTAACAAATACAGTGTTGCTTCTCTGACGATCCAAAAAGATCTGAAGTGGAGCGGTACAAATGAGGATGCGACAGAGGGCAAAGATGTGGAATTCCCATTCACGGCGAAATTTACACTGAATGGTGATCCTTATACGGGCGCAACAGTTCCACCCGATTGGAACCCGTCTGGAGATGGGACCTATACTTTCACTTTGGCAGCGGATAAAACTGCAACAGTTGGAAACCTTCCGGTGGGAGTCTACTATGAGATCACAGAAGAGACTGATAAACTGGGTGAGGGTTATGGCAGGCCGGCAGTTCAGCCTGAAGGTGCTCAAGCTGGAAAAATCGAATGGGATAGTGCTACGAGTGCTGCGAAGAATGTTTCCGTCACATTTACCAACTATCGGAAGAAGCGTGAAGCGACATACACTCTGACTGCAAAGAAGCGGGTTGAACAGCTGAATCTGTATGAAGGACAGCCAGAGAGAAAGCGGAATAACTTCATGTTCTATCTGACGCCGATGTATACGGTGAATGGAGATCCGGTAGTAGGCGTATACACGAAGACGACGAATGATCAGGGAGAAGTCACGCTTCTTGACAATGTGAAGTATACCGTGCCGGGAACTTACACCTATATTGTAAAAGAGAATCCGGTAGGTGAGGACGGAATAACCTATGATGAATCAGAATATGAAGTTCGGGTTGAAGTGACCATTCCTGCTGAAGAGCCGCTGAAATATTCAGGCGAATATAAACTCGATGCGACAATTACCAGGATAGATAAAGATAGCGAGACGGATGCGGAAGACGTTGTCTTTACCAATATCTATCATCCGAACGAGGTAACGGTTCCGTTAGGCGGTAAGAAGATCGTTAAGACGGCGGATGGTGAAGAGGTTGCCAACATAGAGCATACGTTTACCTTCAACCTCTGGCATGCAATCGCCAGCCCGGCGAATGCAGCGAATGATGCGGCAGACGATGCAGAGGAGGCGACGCCGAGTAATGCGCTGCGGGTCGGTGATTATGTGGCAGATGAAGACTCGCCGCGGACTACGGCTACTAATAAGCCGGATGGAACATTTGAATTCGAGCCGTTTACGTATACAGAGGTAGGAACCGAATACTATATCGTGAGTGAGCTCAATGAGGAGAATGTATCGGAGGGCGATGAATATCGCTATGATGCATCGCTGTATTTGGTAAAAATTGATGTTACCCGTAAGGGTACGGACGGGCCGCTGGTTGCCAGTACGACGATTTCCGGCGCGGGTAATGAACTTATTTTCACGAATAAATGGGAGCCTCAGACCCCCACGATAACCATCGAGAAGACGCAGTCGGTGAATGGTGCTGAACCCTCGAAGGAAACGGCAGACAACCCGAAGGAGGTCGAAAGCGGCGATACAGTAACATACTATATCGAGATCAAGAATGTAAGTGAGACAGAGATCGCGACAAACGTGATGGTCACAGACCGTATACCGGCGGGACTTGAATATGTAGAAGGATCCGCGGAAGGCTGCGAAGACATAACGGTAGATGAGTTTGGTCTGATCGTCTGGAACATTGGAAATCTCGGACGGCTTGAAAAGAGGACGCTCAGCTTTAAGGTGACAGTGCCGCAGGTCAGCGAGGATACGACGTGGACGAATATCGCGACTGTTTACCATACGGATGAGTCTTCTAAGGATTCCAATGAAGTTGTGACAGAGGAATTCCCGCCGGATGTGGAGATCCATAAGACGCAGACCAGTCGTAATGGCGAAGAGGGCGTCGAAGTTGGAACGTCGGAGCCGTTGGAGGTAGAGGAGAATGACGTCATTACTTATTTCCTGAAAGTTACCAATAATGGCAAGGGCGTGGCGAAACCGGTCACGATCACGGATACGGTTCCGGAAGGATTGGTGCTGATAAGGGATTCCATTTCTGAACCCGGACAATTGGATGCGGACGGAAAAACGATCACCTGGGTGATTGACAGGTTAGAGCGCAAGGATCAGGAAGGCTCCAGCACAGTTGTTTCATTCAAGGTTATAGTACCGGATGTGACAGAGGACACTGTCTGGACGAATATCGCCCATGCGACAGTACCAGGAGATGAACCGGATCCCTCAGAGGAAGTGAAGTCCTCAGAAGGCGTACCGGAGATCCGCATCGAGAAGCAGCAGGCTGTCAGAAATGAAGAGAGAACGAAGGCGCTTCAGGAAGTGGATGGCGGAGATATTGTCACCTATTATCTGACAGTTACGAATAGCGGTACGGAGGCCGCGAAGAATGTATTCGTGAGAGATACGATTCCGGAAGGTCTGACTCTGGTGGAAGGCGATGATGCGATTTCTGACGCTGGAAAGCTTCTGGAGGATGGACGGACGATTCAGTGGAAACTCGGAACGATTGATTATAAAGAGCCTGAAAATGTAAAAGAAGTATCATTTAAGGTTATTGTTCCGGATGTAGATGAGGAAACGACCTGGAAGAACATTGGACTTGTGGCATATGACAGGCCGGATCCGGAGAAACCGCTGGATCCCGAGAATCCAGATCCGGAGAAGCCGGAGCCCGATCCGGATACGCCATGGGATCCGTCTGAGGAAGTAGACATTTTTGAGGATGTACCTGAGCTCTCCGAACTTAAGACGCAGAAGCTGAACGAGGGGAATGACCCGACAGAACAGAAACTGATAGTAAAGGATGGAGATATCGTAACTTACTATATTACGGTTACGAACAGCGGTAAGTCTGCAGCCTCGGATGTGACGATTTACGACAGGATTCCTGAGGGAGACCCGAAGCTGACGCTTGTAGATGGAAGCATCTCTGACAATGGAGAGCTGCAGGAGGATGGAGTTGGTATTTTCTGGAGAATTCCGACGATCGGAATCAATGAAAGTATCACCGTATCCTTTAAGGTAAAGGTTCCGGATGTAAATGCGGATACGGTATGGAAGAATATCGCATATGTTCATTATGATCCGGATGACCCGAATCCCAAGACGCCTCCCGAAGATCCGAATGATCCGGACGATCCGTGGGATCCGACGCCGGAGGTAGAGATTGAGGAGAAGTACCCGATCGTCAGCATCGTGAAGGAGCAGTCCAGCAACCGTTTCGGACGGACGGAGGAGGCCTTCCGCGTATACCAGGGAGATATCGTGACCTATTACCTGACGGTTCGTAACGCAGGCGAAGAGACGGCAGAGGGTATTGTTGTAAAGGATGCGATTCCGCAGACGACAACGCAGGGTGATGCGATTCCGCTGATCCTGGTGGAAGATTCCATCTCGGATGGCGGTGTTCTGGGAGCGGATGGAGTTACGATCACATGGAGTCTGAATGATCTGGATGGCGGAACGACGAAGACGGTTTCCTTCCAGGTAAGGATCCCGGCAGTATCGGGAACGCAGAACTGGAGAAACATCGCAAGCACGACTTATAAGAATCCGCCGGCAGATCCGCAGAATCCGGACGGCCCGCATCCGGGCAGTGAGGAGAATCCGATTCCGTCGGATGAGGTAGAGATTTACAAGATCCCGTATAATCCGGGTGGTAATCCTGGCGGCAACCCTGGTGGCAACCCAGGTGGTAACCCCGGCGGAGACCCCGGAACCGAGATCCCGGATGAACCGGTACCGCTGGCGAACTTCCCGGATGAACCGGTACCGCTGGCGAACATCGAGGACGAGGATGTGCCGTTAGCATTCCTTGCCCCGGCGACGGGAGACGAGAGACCTGTGGGAGCGGCAGCGCTGTTCGGCCTGCTGGCCCTGGGAATGATGGGAGCCTTCGGAATCAAGGCCTTCAAGAAGGACGAGGAAGAAGGATAAG
>CANQBX010000127.1 GCA_947589095.1 uncultured Lachnospiraceae bacterium | reverse complement strand
GCCGAAGCGGGGCGTATAGATTTTCTTCAGATTCGTTACCTGTAAGATCGTCATTGAAAATGATTCCTCCTGTCATGCGAATTTGACAGTCCGGCAGGCGCGCCTTCCGGCTGGTCCGTTCCCCGGGCGCACGGACCGGTACGGAAAAGGGGAAATTGCAGCCCGCGCGGCCCGATAACGGCGGCAGACGCGCAGCCGGACTGTACATTACACATTATAGGATTTATGGAAATGGATCTCCATAGAACCGGCTTACAGTTTGACATGACAGACTTACAATATTGTAAGAAATAGAACCGTTTACTCCGGCCGGACGTTTTGCTGCGACAGATCGATAAGGATCGTGGTTCCTTTCCCCGGCTCCGACTGCGCGGAAATGGAATGGCCCAGATTCTCGCAGATCCGGCGGCAGAGATAAAGGCCGAGGCCGCTGGCTTTCTTGTCGGCGCGGCCGTTATAGCCTGTATAGCCCTTTTCAAAGATCCGCGGCAGATCCTCCGGCGCGATCCCGATCCCGGTGTCGCGGATGCAGAGGGTCTTCGGAGCCTTCAGAAAAATCTCGATCCCGCCGGTTCTCGTATATTTCAGAGAATTGGAAAGGATCTGCTCCAGGACGAAGCAGAGCCATTTCTCGTCGGTGACGACCGAAATGCCGGTGGGTTCGTAATAAAGCCGCAGGCTGCGGCGGATGAACTGGGGAGCGAATTTGCGGATGGCCTGGCGAGTGACCGCATCCAGATCGCAGGAGCGGAATACATAATCGGTAGAATCGGAATCCAGCCGCAGAAAAGCCATGACCATTTCCACATACTGTTCGATACGCTGCAGATCCTCGCCGACCAGGCGGGAGAAATCGCTGTCCTCGTTCTGCATATTCAGGCGGATGGACGCGATGGGCGTCTTGATCTGATGGGCCCAGACCGTATAATAGTCGGTCATATCGTCATAACGCCGGTTCAGAAGCGCCGTCTGCCGGTCCAGCTCCCCGGCCAGCAGGCGGAGAAGCTCCTGATAATCGGCCTCGGCCTGGTTATCCGCCGCAGGGAACGGCCCCGAGGCGCCGTCGGTTCGCGGATCCGGCCGCCAGCCAGCGGCCTCCTGCGTCCGAACAGCCTCCGTAAGGGTCTCAAGCGACGCCTGCAGCCGCTCGAGCTGCCGGTGCCTGCGCCAGACGCGGCGGCTGTCGTACCAGAAAGCCGCAAGCCCCAGCGCCCCGCAGAGCAGCGCCGGATAGAGAACCGCCCCCAGCGGCAGATGATACAGCGCGAAAACGACCGCGAAGAGCGCGCAGAAAACCATATAGAGAATAATGCCGCGGTAGTGATACCGCAGATACCGCAGATAGAATCTGCCGGACCGCGCGATCCGGCGCCGCCGCGGCGGCTGCTCCTCCGCAGGCGCCGCGATCCCCGAAATCTGGCTGCTATCCTTGCGATTACGCGAAATTTCCGGCTGATGCCTGTCGTCCATCGTATACCTCTTCGTTCTTTTCCGCCGTTTCCGCGGAATATTTCCCAATCATCCCACGATATATCCCACGCCGAATTTCGTCCCGATGAAATCCGTAAGCCCCGCCGCTTCCAGCTTTTTCCGAAGCCGGTTCACATTGACGGTCAGGGTGTTCTCATCCACGAAGCTGTCGGTCTGCCAGAGACGCTCCATCAGCTTCTCCCGGCTGACCACCTTTCCCCGTGATTCCATCAGAGACAACAGGATCCGGTATTCATTCCTGGACAGCTCCACCTTCTGATCCTGATAGTACAGCGCCTGATCCCCGGTATTCAGCACAGCTCCCCGATGCTCCAGGATCGGCGCGCTGCCGCCGAAATCATAGGTCCGGCGAAGCAGCGCCTGGATCTTCGCCATCAGAACCGCCTGATCGAAGGGCTTGGCGATGAAATCATCGCCGCCCATATTCATGGCCATAACGATGTTCATATTATCCGAGGCCGATGAGATGAAGATGATCGGCACCTTCGAGACGGCGCGTATCTTCTCGCACCAGTAATATCCGTTGTAAAACGGCAGGCCGATATCCAGCAGCACCAGCTGCGGATCAAACGCCGCGAACTCCGCCATCACGCCCGAAAAATCGCAGACGCATCTCGCCTCAAGCCCCCATCGGGCCGCCTGCCGGGCGATCGCCCCGGCAATGCCCCGGTCATCTTCCACGATCAGGATCCTGTATACCATCGTATTCTCCTCTGTCTATGCCGGTTCCGGCGCACCCATATCGCGGCAATCGTCCGCAGCGGGATGGACGCGACGTGAAGAAGGACTGGTTCAGCCCTGCCGAACGAATCCGGCAGGGCTGTCATTCCATCGATCCGCAGAAAGCAGCGCTTACAAACGCCTTCCGCAATACGCTCTATCCATTCATAGCCTGAGCCGGTTCATTCCACTTCCACCAGCTCGTACTCTCTGCTGCCGATCCCCAGCGCCGCGGCGGCTTCGACGGTATGGACGCCGTTGCGGCTCTCGATGCGCTCCAGAAGGTGAGCCTGTCCCGGATCGTCCTTCGCCGCGTAGACCAGATCCAGACACGCCTGGTCGATGGCCACCGGATCAAGGCTCACCAGGATCCCGATATCCTTCATGCACGGATCCTCCGCCACATCACAGCAGTCGCAGTCCACGGACAGATTCTTCATCACATTCACATAAGCCATATTGTCGCCGAAATACTTCACCACGCTGGAAGCGGCGTCCGCCATGGACTCCAGAAACGAGTCGTGGTCGGCCGTCCAGATCTGATCCGGATCGCCCGCGCCGTGGATCCACGCCTTGCCGTAGGAAGAAGCCACGCCGATGGACAGCTGCTTTAACGCTCCGCCGAAACCGCCCATGGGATGTCCCTTAAAATGGGACAGCACCAGCATGGAATCGTATTTCGCCAGATCTTTGCCTACGAAATTTTTCCGGATCCTTCTGCCGTCCGGAATAGCAAGCACCATATCCGGCCCTTCCGCGTCCATCAGGTCTACGTCGAAATAATCGTTCCAGCCATGTTCTTTCAGTGTCTTCAAATGGCGCTTCGTGGTGTCGCGGGATCCCTCGTATGCCGTGTTACACTCTACGATCGTGCCTCCCACGGCCTCCACCACCGGCTTCCAGAAATCAGGACGCAGGAAATTCTGGTTCCCCTTCTCTCCGGAATGCACCTTGATGGCCACTTTGCCCGGAAGCTCCTTGCCGAGAAGCCGGTACATCTCCAGCACCTTCTCCGGGGTGATCGTTTTTGAAAAATAAACCTTCGCGCTCATGTATCTTACCTCCTTACCGCATGTTCGCGTTGTTACTATATTTTACGGATCAGATTCCCAGCCGCCGCAGGATCCCGTCCAGGTCCACGCCCGGATGCGTCACGTAAAGGCGGCAGATCTGCTCCGTCAGTTCATAGCTTAAGCCGGCCCGCTTCGCGATCTCCGCGACCGGACGGCCGCGCTTCATCTCCTTTATAACAAGAGGGATCCGATCCTGGATATCGGCGGGGATCTTCATCGCGCCGTCTTCCGGCCCGCAGCCGGCGGGACTGTCTGCGGTACGGCCGGGAATTCCTCCCTTATGGGAAAGATCCATGCGCTCCACCCAGCAGCTTCCGTCCTCCCCGATCTCCATCACCGCCATGGTGACCGGCTGTGCAAATCTCCTCGGCCCGCAGCTTCCGGGGTTCAGCCACAGGCGCCCCGACACGCGCTGCTCCTCATACCGGTGGGTATGTCCGTAGATCACTGCGTCCGCGCCCTCTATATCTCCCGGCGCGATCCTTTTCCGGTTATGGATCATGAAAAATGTCACTCCGCCCAGCCTGACCGTCAGGGTCTCCGGGATCCGCCCGGCCCACTCCCTGTCAGCATTCCCGCGCACCGCATAGACCGGCGCGATCCGGCCCAGCCGGTCTAACAGATCCTGCCGGTCGATATCGCCGCCGTGAAGGATGGCGTCGCAGCCTGCAAGCGCCTCCTCCGCCTCCGGACGGAGAAGACCGTGCGTATCCGAGATGATTCCGATCCGATATCCCGACGTCATATTCCGCCTCCTCATCCTTCCGTTCCGAAGAACGCCCCGCCCGCATACCGGTTCTATTCGCAGCGGGTTCCGCTACTTATGGTAAGGCGTCCCCGCCAGGATCTGATAGCTCCGATAGATCTGTTCCAGAAGGATCACCCGCATCAGCTGGTGGGGAAACGTCATGGGCGAAAAGCTAAGAAGCCAATCCGCCCGCGCAAGCACCTCGTCCGAAAGACCCAGGGAGCCGCCGATAATAAATACGATCTGGCTGAGGCCGTCCACTCCCAGCTTTCCGATCCGGGCCGCCAGCTCCTCGGAGCTTACCATCTGTCCCCGGATCGCCAGCGCCACCACATATGCGCCCGCTTTCACATGGGCCAGGATCCGTTCGCCTTCCCTGGCCTTGATCTGACGCGTCTGCGCCGGTCCGGCGTCCTCCGGCGTCTTCTCATCCGCCACCTGGATGATCTCCAGCTTACAGGAACGGCTCAGCCGTTTCGAATACTCCCCGACGGCATCCTCCAGATACTTCTCTTTCAGCTTACCGACCGCTATGACCGTAATCTTCAATCTATCTCCTCCCGGCCCGCCGAAGCGGCCGCATTCCGGCTTCAGCCCTGCGCCCGGAAATAATATCCCACGCCCCACTTCGTATGTACGAACTGCGGCGCGCTGGGACTGGGCTCGATCTTCTCACGAAGGCGCCGTACATGGACGTCCACCGTGCGCACATCGCCGGAATCCAGGGCTTTATTGCCCCAGACATAGCCGAGAAGCGATTCGCGGCTGTAGACCTTATTCGGATTGCAGGCAAGAAGCTCCAGAAGGTCGAACTCCTTGGCCGTCAGATTGATCTCCTTCTCCCCCACGAACACGCGGCGGCTGTCCCGGTCCAGCGTCAGCGTTCCGGCTGTCACCACCCGGCGCTCCGGCTCCTTCGCCTGGCGGGTACTCCTGGCGCTTCGCCTGAGGATCGCCTTGATCCGCGCTTTCACTTCCAGGATATTGAACGGCTTCGTCACGTAATCGTCCGCTCCGTACTCCAGTCCCAGGATCTTATCCATATCGCCGCCCTTGGCGGTCAGCATGATGATCGGGGCCTCGGAAAACTCCCGGATCGCCTGACACACCTCGTAACCGTCCGCCTTCGGAAGCATAACGTCCAGAAGGATCACATCATACTCCTTCTCCCTGGCCATATTCACTGCTTCCTCGCCGTCATATGCGCAGTCCACTTCCATGCCGTCCTGTTCCAGGCTGAAGCGGATCCCCTTCACGATCAGTTTCTCATCGTCCACAACCAGAACCTTCGCCATCTTACACCTCTTCGTCTTATACGGTTATATCGTCTTTGATCTTCTCAAACGCCGCGTTCTTGATCCCGGATACCTTCATGATATCCTCGACCGACTGAAACGGCCCGTTCTCTTCCCTGTAGCGGATAATATCCTCCGCCCTGGCCTCGCCGATTCCTTTGAGCGTCATCAGTTCCTCTTTACCGGCGGTGTTGATATTCACCTTACCACCCGCCGCCGGCGCCGCGGCTGCCGCCCCGCCGGTTCCGGGAAATATGCCGTAACCGCCTGTGCCGGCTGCCGTTCCCGGCGAATACGCCCCGTCCGGACCGGCTTCCGGGCTGTCCTCCAGCTGCGCTTCCGACGGAACCGCGATCTTCATGCCGTCCGCGATCTCCTGCGCCAGATTCAGATAGGAAGACGCGGCCGCTTCCGTGAAACCGCCCGCCATCTCCACCGCTTCAAAGATCCGGCTGCCCTCCGGCAGTTCATACACTCCCGGCCTTACGACCTCGCCGCAGATATGTACATAGCAGAGAACTTCCGCCGTCCGCTCTCCGCCATCCGCCGCGGAATCCGCGGCCGGCGCGCCTGCCCCTGCGGCCGGCTCTCTCCCTTCCGCGGAAGCTGCGTCCGCTTCCGCAGGATTGCCCGCGCCGTTCTGTACCGGCGCGGCATCCGCATCCGAAACCCGCTTCTCCGAATCACCGAAGCCATCCGGGTCATCCGCATCAAGCATAAGCGTCCGTTCTCCGGACGCCTCCCCACGGCCATTCGCTCCGCCGCAGCTGTAACATACGCCTGCAGCCAACACGCATATGACAGTCACGGCCCATCTGAGATATTTCTTCATAGCGCTCCTCCTTCACCAAAAAAGGAGCACCCTCTTCCGTCTGCAATACTATTCTACCTAAATCATCCGGTAAATACAAGCAGAAATTCTCTTAAGAATGTCTTAAAGTCAATACTGAAATATGGCGATCCCCGCGACGGCTACCAGCGCGCCGAGAACCTTCTTCCACTCAAAGCCCGCCTTCTCCACTCCAAACATTCCGAACACCTCGATCACATAGGCCACAAGGATCTGCGCCACCACGATCAGAAGCGCCGCACGGGCCGGCCCCAGGCTTCCCATGCTTCGGATTACCGTGTAAGTGATAAAAGCGCCGATGACGCCGCCGCTCAGCATATACCAGGGCCGCACCTGCATAAGGTCCCCGATCGGCTCCCGTCCGGTAAACATCCACATAAGCAGGCATGTCAGAAACGCCGTCAGCTGCACCCAGCCCGCCGAGACCCAGATTCCGGTCTGCTCCGTCACCTGCGTATTGAAAACTCCCTGTATACTCATCAGCGCGCCTGAAAGAAGCGCGATCAGAATTCCCCACATATGCGATCTCCTTCTGTGTTTCCGTTTTCTTACAGAATAGATTGCCCTGAAATAAGAATCATATGTATCCTTTTTTCCGCAGCTTTCATTTTGTTATCCAAACAGTTT
>CANQBX010000126.1 GCA_947589095.1 uncultured Lachnospiraceae bacterium | reverse complement strand
ACCTTCTTATACAGCAGATACGCCGCGCCCACCAGCAGGGCCAGCGTGGACACCTCGCCGATGGTTCCGGGGATCCGTCCCACGAACATAGCCGCCACGTCCACCTGCTCGCCGCTCTTAAGAAGAGCCAGCGGCGTCGCGCCGGACACGCCGTCCAGCGTGAATCTGGACATCTTCTGCGCAAATGAGATCAGAAGGAAGCACCGGGCCGCCAGGGCCGGGTTCATGAAATTCTGTCCCAGGCCGCCGTAGAGCTGCTTCACGACGATGATCGCGAAGACGCCGCCCAGGCAGGGGATCCAGACCGGGATCTCCGGGGGCATGTTAAGTCCCAGGATCAGGCCGGTCACCACCGCGGATAAGTCTCCTACGGTCACCGGCTTATTCAGAAGTCTCTCAAACAGATATTCGCTGACCACGCAGCTTAGAACCGTCATGATCAGAACCAGCGCCGCGTGAACGCCGAACTGCCACACGCCGTAGACCGCCGTCGGGATCATGGCGATGATCACGTCGCCCATCAGGTTGGACGTGATCACGTCGCTGCGGACGTGGGGCGAGGAAGAAACATTTAACAGTTTACTCATCTTCTATCTCCACCTCCTATTTCCTGCGGGCGGCCGCCACGGCCTTGCGCATCTCTTTGAATGACTGGGTCAACGGTTTCCTGGCCGGACATATGTAGGAACAGCAGCCGCACTCGCAGCATTCCATGCCGTTCAGCTTCACGAACGCGTCCAGATCGTGGCGAAGCGCCGTCTTATAGAGCTTCTGCGGCACCACACGGCCCGGGCACACCTGCACGCACCGGCCGCAGCGGATGCAGGCCGTCGGCTCCATCTCCGCTACCGCGTCGTGGCTTAAGCAGGTCAGAGCCGACGAGGTCTTGGCCACCGGGATCGTCAGATCGAACAGCGCCTGGCCCATCATCGGGCCTCCGGAGATCACTTTCTCCGGCTCCGTCTTAAATCCGCCTGCCGCGTCGATCAGCTCCTGATAGCAGGTGCCCAGCAGCACGCAGTAATTCTTCGTATTGGCGATGGCGTCGCCGGTGACGGTGATGATCTTCGTCATCAGCGGCGTGGACTTGCAGACCGCCATATAGATGGCCGTCGCCGTGTCCACATTGTCCACGATGCAGCCCACATCCGCGGGAAGCATGGAAGAATTGATCTTCCGCCCTGTCACCGCGTAGATCAGGGTGCGCTCGCCGCCCTGCGGGTATTTGGTCTTCAGCGGACAGACCTCGATGCGTGGTTCGTCCTTCACAAGCTCCGTCATCTTCTTAATGGCCTCGGGCTTATTGTCCTCGATGCCGATCACGCCCTTCGCGCCGTCGAACAGCCTTAAGATCACCTTCAGGCCGCCGATCACCTTCTCCGGCTCCTCGATCATCCTGCGGTAATCGCTGGTCAGATACGGCTCGCACTCCGCGCCGTTGATGATCACGTAGTCGATCTTATCCGGCTCCTTCGGAGAGAGCTTTACCTGGGTCGGGAAGCCTGCGCCGCCTAAGCCCACGATACCGGCTTCCCGCACGGCGTCGAGGATCTCCTGCTTCGACATGGTCTCCGGATCCCGCTCCGCGCCCATCCCCTCGATCTCCGTATACTGGCCGTCATTCTCCACGATGATGGAGTCCACCATGGCGCCGGCCGCCGTCCTGCGCTTCTCGATGCCCTTCACCGTGCCGGACACGGACGAAAGGACAGGCGAGGAGACAAATCCGCCGGCTTCCGCGATCTTCTGCCCCGCCAGCACCTGGTCGCCTTTCTTCACCAGGGCCTTGGCGGGCGCGCCGATGTGCTGGGACAGAGGAAATACCATCTCCCCTTTGGGCATCAGCACTTCGATCGGCTGGTCCTCGGACAGTTCCTTCCCCTCATAGGGATGAATGCCGCCAACAAATGTTGCCAATCCCATTCAATAAACCCCGCTTTCTTACATATTTTGCAAAATACAGCTGCATGACATGACAAAAATTTTGCACTATTACTAATATAGCACAAGATGACGCCTATCGCAATTACAAAAAGAAGTACAATTGAACGAAAACAGCTCAGACGGCGGGAAAACAGGTGTAAAAACAGGCGTTAAGCTTGCTTATAAGCCTGTTTTTACACCTGTTTTCACATCGGATGGCAGAAAGTATAAGAAAATTGTAAAGCCGGGCTGTAAATACCGGCCGCCATTACACCACGATCACTTTCCATACTTTCGTCCGGCATCCCACTTTCATGCTTTCGCCCAGATGACAGCTTATCTTCTCCACCCCGCGTAAAACACCGCCACCGACCGCGGCCGCATCACAAACTCGCGGTCGATATGGGGCGACTGCCATTCCTGGTACACATACCGCCCACGGCTGTCCCCCGCCGTATTCACCGCCAGATACCAGTGAAGACGTCCATGGGTATCGGGAAGCGTGATCGTCACGTCCTCCCAGTAGGTATTGACCGCCAGATAAACGATATCGTCCCTGCCCCGCTCCTTGTCGTACCCGGCCATGCTGACGCCGATGGTGCGGGCGCCCTGCGGCAGGTTGGTGATATCCGCGTTCACATCGTGGGCGTGAAGCGGCTCCATGCCGCAGATCGCGTCGGGCAGCTTTCGGCTGATGATCGGATGCTTCTTGCGGAAAGCGATCATGTATTTGAAAAACTCGAAGAGTTCCCGGTTCTTCTCCAGAAGGCTCCAGTCCAGCCAGGAGATCTCGTTGTCCTGGCAGTAGGCGTTGTTGTTGCCGAACTGGGTGTTGCCGAACTCGTCGCCGGCCAGAAACATCGGCGTCCCGCGGCTGCACATCAGGACCGCGCAGGCGTTGCGGATCATCCGGAAACGCAGGTTCAGCACCTCCGGATCCCAGGTATCCCCCTCCGCCCCGCAGTTCCAGCTGCGGTTGTCGTTCGTGCCGTCGGTATTGTTCCAGCCGTTGGCTTCATTATGCTTCTCATTGTAGGCGTACAGATCGTAGAGCGTAAAGCCGTCGTGGCAGGTCAGGAAATTCACGCAGGAATTATAGCCTGCGTAGTTATCATTGCCGTCGGAATAGACGCCGCCGTACATATCGCCGGAACCGCAGATGCTCCAGGCCGCGTCCCAGCTGTTCCAGGCGTCGCCCTTCAGAAAGCCACGCACCGCGTCCCGGTAGCGTCCGTTCCACTCGGCCCAGCGCTTGCTGGCCGGGAATTTGCCCACCTGATAGAGGCCGCCCGCGTCCCAAGCCTCGGCGATCAGCTTGACATTTCCAAGGACTGGGTCGTAGGCCAGCGCCTCCAGAAGCGGCGGCTCGTTCATCGGCGCGCCGTCGGCCTTACGCCCCAGGATACTGGCCAGATCGAAGCGGAAGCCGTCCACCCGGTAGTTGATGGTCCAGTAGCGCAGGCAGTCCAGGATCAGGTTCCGGACCACCGGCTGGTTGCAGTTCAGCGTATTGCCGCATCCGCTGAAATTATAGTAATAGCCGTCCGGCGTCAGCATATAGTAGAGCTGATTGTCGATGCCCTTGAAGGAAATGACCGGCCCCTTCTCATTGCCTTCCGCGGTGTGGTTAAACACCACGTCCAGAATGACCTCGATGCCGTTGTCGTGGAACTCCTTGATCATCTGCTTCAGCTCCGCGCCTTCCCGGTGATGCTCCCTGGTGGAAGCGTAACTGGTATTGGGCGCGAAGAAACAGACGGAATTGTAGCCCCAGTATTCCAGCAGATGGTTGCCGTCCACTTCCCGGGCGTTGACCGTTTCGTCAAACTCAAAGATCGGCATCAGTTCCACCGCGTTGACGCCCAGCTCCTTTAAATACGGGATCTTCTCCTTCAGCCCGGCAAATGTGCCCGGATATTTCACGCCGGAGGATCCGTGCCGGGTAAACCCGCGCACATGAAGCTCATAAATGATCAGATCGCTCATCTTCTTCGTGGACTGAGGCATATCGCCCCACTCGAAAACGTCCTTCACGACCCGCGCATGATAGTCGCTCTCCGTATCCCGGACGCCCCAGACGCCCTGCCCGGTGACCGCCTTGGCGTAAGGATCCAGAAGGATCTTCGTCTTGTCGAACCGGTACCCCTTCTTCGGATCCCACGGGCCGTCGACCCGGTAGGCATATTCGAACTCATCGTACTTAAGCCCCATGACCAGCATGGAATAGACGTTGCCGATCTTATATTTCTCCGGAAACGGAAGCACGGCGAAGGGCTCGCTCTCTCCCCTCCGGAACAGAAGAAGCTCCACCGACGTGCCCCGGATCGTATAGATCGTGAAATTCACGCCGAGTCCAAGGGCCGTGGCCCCGTTCATGTCGTAATATCCCGGCCTCACCGGGTAACCCGCGATAATATCCATGGGACGGACGGAAACCGAATAGTCCATCCGTTCATAGCGGTGCTGTATGGGATCCATAATCTCTCTCCTTTGTCATGTTCGATCCACTGTCGTAATCGGGTTCCTCAAACTTCGCACTGCTCCATACTTTCCCCTGCTGCCGCCTGCCGGCAGCCTACTTCATTATAGTATGTGGAATATTTCGCGTCAAATAGTATTTTGAGGCAAAATACAAACAGATTCAGAATAAAGTTGCCACACAAATTTGGCTTGCAATCATCTCTATTACGGTGTATAATACGTTTATCAAGGAAGTCGATACGATAGCGTGACCTATCCGTATCCGGCGAAAACAGGAAATAGCACCTGCTCTGTCGGGAAACAGAGGTGCTATTTCTTATTTTTCATATTCAGAATCGAAACAATCAGCAGTCCGATCGTAAGCAATACCATAAATTCTTCGTATGTACTCATTCGAAACTCCCCCTTTCCTCAAGGCTCGGTACGGAGGTGTTCGCACCCTATCAACTTCCCGGATAAACATATTATACTTTCAACGTGCATCCATCCAAAGTGCATCCTTGAAATCCATCGGGAGATTCCGAACGAAATTTCTGAATTTCTGAAAATCAAACTGACTGAATAACCGACTGAATCCACTATATCACATTCCATATGGTATGACAAGCCAGGAAAAAGTAAAAACCACTTGCGCGAATCCCATTTTTCATTATAATAGTATCAGACATGAGAAGGAGGACCAGAATATGCCCAAACGAAACGATATCCATAAGGTACTGATCATCGGCTCCGGCCCCATCATCATCGGTCAGGCCTGCGAGTTCGATTACTCCGGCACCCAGGCCTGCAAGGCACTCAGGAAGCTGGGATACGAGATCGTATTAGTCAATTCCAACCCGGCCACGATCATGACCGATCCGGAAATGGCCGACGCCACCTATATCGAGCCGCTGAACGTGGAGCGGCTCGAGCAGATCATCGCCAAGGAGCGACCCGACGCCCTGCTGCCGAATCTGGGCGGGCAGTCAGGCTTAAACTTAAGCTCCGAGCTTTACAAGGCGGGCGTCCTGGACAAATATAATGTAAAAGTCATCGGCGTGCAGGTGGACGCCATCGAACGCGGCGAGGACCGTATTGAATTCAAGAACGCGATGAACGCGCTGGGCATTGAGATGGCCAGAAGCGAGGTGTCCTACAGCGTCGACGAGGCGCTTGCCATTGCCGACAAGCTGGGCTATCCGGTGGTGCTGCGTCCGGCCTATACCATGGGCGGCGCCGGCGGCGGCCTGGTCTATAACCGTGAAGAATTAAAGACCGTCTGCGCCAGAGGCCTGCAGGCCAGCCTGGTGGGACAGGTCCTGGTAGAAGAATCCGTCCTGGGCTGGGAAGAGCTGGAGCTGGAAGTCGTCCGGGACGCGGACGGCAATATGATTACCGTCTGCTTTATCGAGAACATCGACCCGATGGGCACCCACACCGGCGACTCCTTCTGCGCCGCCCCGATGCTGACCATTTCCGAAGAGCTGCAGAAGCGTCTGCAGGACTACGCCTACCGGATCGTGGATTCGGTCCAGGTCATCGGCGGCACCAACGTCCAGTTCGCCCACGACCCGGTCACAGACCGCGTGGTGGTCATCGAGATCAACCCCCGCACCTCACGTTCTTCCGCCCTGGCGTCCAAAGCCACCGGCTTCCCGATCGCCATGGTATCCGCGATGCTGGCCGCCGGCCTGACCTTGAAGGATATTCCCTGCGGCAAGTACGGGACTCTGGACAAATATGTCCCGGACGGCGACTATGTGGTCATCAAGTTCGCCCGCTGGGCGTTTGAGAAATTCAAAGGCGTGGAGGACAAGCTGGGCACCCAGATGCGCGCCGTCGGCGAGGTCATGAGCATCGGCAAGAATTTCAAGGAAGCCTTCCAGAAGGCAATCCGCAGCCTGGAGACCGGCCGCTACGGTCTGGGCCACGCGAAGAATTTCGACACGCTTCCGAAAGAACAGCTGATAAAAATGCTTCTGAACTCCTCCAGCGAGCGGTATTTCCTGATCTACGAGGCGCTGCGCAAGGGCGCGACCATCGATGAGATCTATAACATCACGAAGGTGAAGAAATATTTCCTCACGCAGATGAAAGAGCTTCTGGACGAGGAAGAAGCCATTCTGGCCTGCAAAGGAAGCCTGCCCGCCGACGAGCTGCTCATTCAGGCCAAAAAGGATGGCTTTTCCGACAAATATTTAAGCCAGCTGCTGGCAGTCCCGGAAGACGACGTGCGTAACCGCCGTCTGGCTCTGGGCGTAGAGGAAGCCTGGGAGGGCGTCCACGTCAGCGGTACGCCGGACAGCGCCTACTACTACTCGACCTACAATGCGCCGGACAAGAACCCGGTAAATACCGATAAGCCGAAGATTATGATCCTGGGCGGCGGTCCCAACCGCATCGGTCAGGGCATCGAGTTCGACTACTGCTGCGTCCACGCATCCCTGGCCCTCAAGAAGCTGGGCTTTGAGACCATCATCGTCAACTGCAACCCGGAGACCGTGTCCACCGACTACGACACCTCCGA